>QMLM01000041.1 GCA_003646745.1 Deltaproteobacteria bacterium
GGCCATTAAGTGGTATTGGGGAGAGCCAGATCCTGCCAACTATCTTTTCACCATGAAGGAGATTCCCTCCTCTCGCCCAAGGTTCATCGAGGCGGCGATCAGATCTCAAGACATCAAGGCCCTCATGGCTGGACGCCATCTGAGTAAAGGCGAGGAGTCCTTTTACGCCGCCATCGACCCCTTTTTGTTCAAAGAGGCTGATCAGGCCTTTTTGGAAGAGAGGTACGAAAAGGCTACGGAGTTTTATCTCCAGCTCAGAGCTCATAGGCCGAAAGATCCCCTGGTGGCCTATCGCCTGGGTAAGTGCTATGTGGGGGACTTTGCCTTCGCTGCCACTGAGAAGGAGAGGATACAGGCAGAGAGGTATTACTTAGAGGCACTGAGGATTGATCCCACATATGCCCAAGCAGCCAGGGATCTAGCGGAGCTATATGAGGAGTGGGAGAGATCTGAAGGAGCTATTAAATATTACAAATATTATCTGCATCTGGTGCCCAACGCGAAAGATAGGACAAAGGTGGCAAACAAGATTCGCCGTCTGGAGCAAAAATTAAGGAGATATGGAGTGAAGTGAGAGTAAAGACACTCTTTGTCCTGCTGATCGTCTTTGTTATTATTCTAACCGCTGGAGTACCTTGGGCCGGGGGTTATCAGTTTCGCTATAAGTTCAGTCCTGCAACTACCTATTCGTTGAGATCCAAGGACCATATAGTTACCGAGGGGAATATGGGCATTGCATCGCAGATGGAGATGACTGAGGTCACCCTGTGCAAATATCGCTTTGGGGCCCCAGATAAACATGGTAACATCCCCTTTAAGGCGGCCTTGGTAAAGAGCGATGAGAAATTATTGGTGGACGGCAAGAAATTCCCCCCCTCAGCTGGAGGAAGCGGCGAACAGCAACGCTGGAGGGCGAAGGGAGTAATTACCAACAAGGGTAAGGTAATCTCCCTCTACTTACAAGGTCACAAACAGAAGGATGAGACTTTCAGGCGCAGTAAGGAGAAAGAGGTTTTCCCCTTCCCTGAGTTCCCCGCACGTCCCCTGAAGATAGGGGACCACTTTGAAAATGTCGACAGATATGAGATGGAAGGGATGATTTTAGTGACCACAACTAGATATACTTTGGAGTCGTTGCAAGGGGGTGAAGCTGAATTCTCGATCAGGTTTTTCCAAGAGACCAAGCGCTCCCCTTCCTCCAACGTCAACACAACGATAAAAAGTCGGGGGAAAGGACAGGCGATATTTGACTTAAAAAAAGGATTTTTTAGGGAGATAAAGATGGCGATTGTTTCGGAGATGGAGACCAAAATCCCCCAGATGCCCTCCACACCTTCCGCAGTTCCTGCTGTGATGAGGACTAGGACGAAGGTGAAGTCTATACAGAAGATGGACGTGGATTGACCCTGTCGCTTTCTTGATGATCACCCTTGTTCCCTTTGAACAAGTCCCCCAAGAGGTCTTAGAGGAGTTAAAGATGAGGTTAGCAGAGGTCTTTGCCACGGTGGTTGCTGCCTCAACTCCTATACCTGTCCCCAAAGAAGCATATGAACCCTTTCGTGGTCAGTACCGTGCCGATGCACTCCTGCATGTCTTGAGAAAGGGGGTGCTGCAAGAGCGGGTGTTAGGAGTTGTGGACAAAGACCTCTTTGTACCGGGGCTTAACTTCGTCTTTGGAGTGGCCGATCCAGAGAGCAGAAGGGCCCTTCTTGCCCTTGCTAGGTTGAGGCAGGAGTTTTACGGACTCAACTCCAATTCCCATCTTTTTTTATTACGTGCGGTTAAGGAAGCGGTACATGAGCTGGGGCATACATGGGGACTGGAGCATTGTTCTGATCCTCGCTGTGTGATGCATTTTTCCAATAGCCTCCGAGATACTGACCGTAAGGGCTATCAATTCTGCCCAACTTGTCACGGCAAGCTACCCATATAAATTTAGCGGGCAAATTCGGGCGACTGCAAGGACCTATCCCATAGCTCTTGCACGAAATTGGGCAGAGCAAAGGAGGCCCGGTGCACATCGGGGTTGTAATATTTCAGACCAGGGATGGGGTTCCAATAGCCTTCGGGGATCTCCTTTTTAAAGAATCTATCCGAACCGGAGGCGAGCCCTAGGCTCCAATCGCTGCTCACGTAAAAGGGTGCAGGTACAAGGACCGGGCTGGCAAAAGAGAAGGCCTTGCGCATATTATGAAAGGCCTTCACGAAAATATCGGGTGTGAAGAAGGGAGAGGCCACCTGTTGCATCAGCAGTCCCTCTTCTGCTAGCAGGGTTCGGCAAGCCTGGTAAAACTCTGGGCTGATCAATAGCTCAGCAACCCCGAAAGGATCGGTGGAATCAATGATGAGGACATCGAAACCCTCCTTGGCATCCCTCACATACTCTACTCCATCCCCGATGATCACTTCCACCCTGGGGTCTGAGAGACTACAGGACATCTCAGGAAAGAATTGCCGGCAGATCTTGATCACCTCTTCGTCTATTTCCACAAGGACGATCCTTTGTAGGCGAGGGTATTTTAGAAGCTCCCTGACTACTCCCCCATCTCCCCCTCCGATGACCAAGATCCTTTTTGCCAAGGGATGAGAGGCCAAGGGGACATGGACCATCATCTCATGGTATATGAACTCAGAGTCCTCGGTTAACATCATAAAATCATCTATGAGCAAGATCTTGCCGTGATTTTTGGTCTGCAATACCTCGATCTTCTGATATTTGGACCTGATACTGGCCAGCTTCGCCTCATAGATATATACCGCCCCATAACTGGGATCGTGCTCCTCATAAGCCACATTTTTTTTCTCTAAGAGGCGTGGATCTATCATCTCTTACCTGCTCCATGGTTATGTTTAGTGTACATTACTCCACGAACAAAGGAGATGTCAACCATTCATATTTCCTTGCCATTGCCCAGGATGAGTGGATATAATTTAACAAAAAAGGAAGTTATTCCGTGGGTGAGTTGATCAAAAAATTGACGTTGAACAATGGATTGGTGCTGGAGGTAATCGATGAGAGTTCTAACTATTATGCCGAATTTTGGAACCTGAAGGTAGTGATCAGAGGAAAGGTAGAGGTCAAAGCGGAGTATCTTGAGGATATCATTCCCTCCGGCCCCCATGAGCTCGAGGCAAAGGAGGCATTGGGCAAGGAGGTGGAGTATTATCGGGAACTCACCCAAATAGGGGTCAGGGAGGCGGAAGCGCAGGAGAATATACAAAGGCTGCTAAAGTACTTTGAGGAAAATTCCCTCCCCTATTTACAACATCCCTCTTTTCCCAAGAGGATGGTGAGGAAACGTTGGCAGGAATTAGCTGAGGAGATCAAGCTCAGGAGGTCAAGGGGAGATGAGGTGGATTAAGATCGGCGTTTTTTTCTTTTTTTTCCTCTCTTTTTGGGAACTATTCCATGGAATAGGTGATGCCTCCCTTGTTTGGAAGGGGGTGAGCTTTTATTACCGGGTCGAGAAAGTAGGTACTACTGTTCTGGAAGCCTCTCTTTCTATAGAACGGGAAGGGGATCTTTACCTGGTAAAGGCGAAGGTAGATACCACGGGTGTTACCCTTCCTTTTTTTCGCATGCACAATCGATTCCGATCTTATGTTAAAAGGAAAGGGCTAGAACCCAGCCATTACGTGAAGGAAGTAGATCAATGGGGAATCTTCTCACGGAAAAAGTGCTATACTGATATCCTTACCTTCGATGTGAAAGGTTCCAAGGTCATCGTCCAAAGGCTGGACCCCCCTCTGGTTAGAGAGGTATCAGTACCCCCTCAAACTTTCGACCCCCTGGCCATCTTCCTCAAATACTTTCTAGATGAGGAAGTGGGCGATGGAAATATGATAAAGATGCGAATATATGATGGAATAAAGCTAAGGGAGGTAATATTTGTAGCTGCCCGCAGAGAGCTCTCCACCCCCCTTTATGGTGATGTAAAGACCGTATGCCTGGAGTCCAAGGTTCCCTTCTCCAGCCTGGGAGACAGAGAGGGGGTAATAAAGATATGGTATACAGATGATGAAAGGAGGTTCCCTGTGAAGATTTCCCTACAGCTCCCCCTTGTGGGCAACGTGGAGTTTCAGTTGGATAAGGTGAAGGTCTGGTGACGACCTCTTGGAGGGAAGGGCATTGTGAATGTTATATATGAGGGATGGGATAAGGAATTTCCGTGAAGATAGAGCTTAGCATAGGGCTTAAATGCCTCCCTTTGAATGATACTCAACAGGGAAAGAGGGTTAATTGCCGATCCCTCTTCTTTGGCTCTTTAAAGGAGTGTCTTTTGATAATCCGCTCTGGGACACAAATTCCCCCCTTTAGATCAGGGTTTTTGCAAGAGCAGATGACTGCTTCAATCCCATAAGCCTGGGCAATATCCTTTATCCTTCTATATCCTCTCTCCCGCAAAGGGCGGGGAATGAGCTTTGTCTTGGTGGATGTCCCTACCTGCGCCCAAGCTTGATTTTGAAAGCAACTGTGGATAATGTCCCTATAAGGAGGGGGGAGTTCCTCTTCCAACTGTCTGGCGATGCCTGGACGCAGATGCAGGTAACTGAGGCTTAACCTCTTTACTCCCAATTCCTTTATTGTCCTTATGAATCTTTCTACTTCCCCTTCACCATCGGTCAAAAAAGGGATGATGGGATCCATCCTCACCTCAGGTGTAATCCCAATATCGAAGAGCGAGCGGATGTTTTTCAACCTCACCCCAGGGGGGGCTGCTCCAGGTTCAAACTGCTGCCAGTACCTCTGCGATAGGGACACTAGACCTATTTGGGCTAATACCCTTTCGGGCCACCGGCCAAACAGTTGAAGGAAGCGAGGTGGGATCTCACCCTTTGTCAAAAAAGAGATGGTTACCCCCTCCTCCAGCAGCACCTTCATAGAGTGGTAGGTGACATCCAAGATAGCAGGATGAGGCTGAAAGCAGTCAGAGGCAGTATTGAAGACCACCAGGTCAGGGTTCTCCCTCCTGCGGGGATTGGCCAGCTCCTGCTGCAACAGAGAAGGGAGGTTGGTATATAGCTCTACCTCTCCTTTTGGAGGGGCCTGGGAATAGCCTCTTGCATAACAGTAGGTGCAGGATAGGCTGCATCCATTAGTGACATTAATGGTGTACACCCCCTTCAGACAGCCAAAGTTGGTCTTTTTTAAGACCTTAGCACGTCTCTGTTTGAAGATGACTTGAAAGGAGGTCATGGAAGGGAGGTAAATGGGAGACAATTATGTTAATCCTATCAGCCTTTTGAACTCACCTTCATCGATGATCTTGAGGCCTAACTCTCTAGCTTTGGCATATTTCGATCCGGGATCTTTGCCCACCACTACATAATCCACCCTTTTACCAACACTGGTGGCCACCTCCCCCCCAAGCTGCTCCACCAAGTCCTTGGCCTCATTCCTGGTCATCCCCTCCAGTGCACCGGTGAATAGGAAGGTGATCCCCTTGAGAGGCTCTTCCCCCTGCCTTTTTGGTTCCGCTATCTGCACCCCTGCCTTCTGTAACCTCTCGATTACCTCCTGGTTTCCCCTTTCGCGGAAAAATCTTACCACGCTTTGGGCTACCTCAGGGCCTATCTCCGGAATCTCCAGCAACTCCTCCTCTGTCACCCGGTAAAACTTATCCAAAGACTTCAACCTCTGAGCCAATACCTGAGATATGTGTTCACCTACGTGTCTAATCCCCAAGGCATAGATAAAGCGGGCAAGGGAGGGGTGTTTGCTCCTCTGCAAGGCATCTAGGAGGTTTTCCGCTGACTTCTCTGCCATCCTCTCCAATGGGATGAGGTCATCTTCGCTAAGATAGTAGAGGTCGGCAATGTTTTTGACAAGACCTTTGTCCACCAGTTGATCTATGAGTTTTACCCCTAAACCATCGATGTCCATGGCTCGCTTAGAGGCAAAGTGCCTGATTCTGCCCTTTAATTGAGCTGGGCAGGAGATGCCTACACAGCGGTGGATGGCTTCTCCTGGGAGGCGGACCACTTCAGCCCCGCAGACAGGACATTTCTCGGGCATGGTAAATTTACGCTCAGCCCCGCTCCTTTTGGACTTTATGACCTTGACCACCTCCGGGATTACATCCCCCGCCCTCTGTACCACTGCAGTGTCCCCAATCCTGACATCCTTTTTGTCGATTTCATCTTGATTGTGCAGTGTTGCCCTCTTTACCTCCACCCCCCCAATCCTCACAGGTTCCATCTCGGCTACCGGAGTTAGGGCCCCAGTGCGTCCCACCTGTACCTTAATATCTATGATCCGAGTGGTCGCCTCCTTGGCAGGAAATTTGTATGCCAAGGCCCATCTAGGGCTGCGGGAGACCTCCCCGAGCCTGTTCTGTAGCTCGAAGCTGTTCACCTTGATGACTACACCATCCATTTCATAGGGAAGCTCCTCTCGTAATTCATTGATTTCTTTATAATAATCAATGGTGGCTCGAATATCGTCGCACCTCCGAACCAAGGGATTTACCCTAAACCCCCACTTGGGAAGCGTTTGGAGGACCTCCCATTGGCTTTCGAATTCCCTCCCTCTTACCTCACCAATTCCATATAAGAATATCTTAAGAGGCCTTTGGGCGGTTATGGAGGGGTCAAGCTGGCGCAGTGACCCTGCGGCAGCGTTGCGGGGGTTAGCAAAGAGGGATTCGCCGCTCTGCTGCCTCTTTTTGTTTAGCTCTTTAAAATCTTCTACCTCCATGTATACCTCTCCCCTCACCTCCAACTTCTCAGGATGGGGTTCTTCTCTTTCAATAAGATGCAGGGGTATGGTCTTGATGGTCCTCAGGTTTTGGGTTATGTCTTCTCCTGTGACCCCGTCCCCCCTTGTGGAGCCAACGACAAACTCCCCTTTCAGATACACCAATTCCACGGCCACCCCGTCTAATTTGGGTTCCGCCACGTAGTCGATGTCCTCATCAGTCTTGAGAAAGCGCTTGATCCTCTTGTCGAACTCGATGACCTCCTCTTCTTCCATGGCGTTGGCCAAGCTCAGCATTGGTATGGTGTGGGTTACCGTACCGAACTCCTCCAGGGGAGGAGCCCCCACGCGTTGGGTAGGAGAATTGGGGGTTCTGAGCTCGGGATATCTTCTTTCAAGCTCCTCCAATTCCCTCATCAATGTGTCATATTCAGCATCGGATATCTCAGGGTCATCCAGGACATAGTACCTGTAGTTATGATATTCGATCTCCTTTCTTAGCCACTTAACCCTTTCCTCTATCTCTTTTGTGGCCATAATTTCCCCTCGTAAATTCGCTACTAAACAAAATTATTTTAATTTCGCATACCTGCTTTGTCAACAACCCGCTGAAGCCTTAAATCGATGTTGACTTCCCGTCATGGTTTTGGCATGATAGAAATGGAAGTGGATAGGTCCCTGGTGGGCCTCCTGGACTTCAAATCCAGTGGCGGGTGGAGGGCATCCGCGGCGGGTTCGATTCCCGTACACTTCCGCCATTTTTCTTTTAACGGGAAAGGAGAGAGTCATGTTTGGCATTGGAATGCCAGAGCTTATTATCATCCTCGTCATCGCCCTGCTTGTATTTGGCGCCTCCAGACTTCCGGAGATAGGTTCGGGTATAGGGAAGGCCATCAGAAACTTCAAAAAAACGGTAAAAGAGTCGCCAGAGATCGATGTGACCCCTGAAGAAGATAAGAAAAAGATAGAGTCAGAGGGGAAATAGGGTAATTTGATACAGGAGGTTGTTTATCTGGGACTAGGGTCAAACCTTGGCAACAAGATAGAGAATTGTCTGCGGGCCTTAAAGGAGGTGTCAGGAAGGCAGAATCACATCCAAGCCGTTTCCTCCCTCTATAAAACAGAACCTGTAGGTTTCCGGGAACAAGACTGGTTCATCAATTGTGTGGCAGAGGTAATTACCTACCTTTCACCTCGTGCTCTACTGCAATTCTTGCAGGAGATAGAGGAATTAGTGGGCAGGAGGAAGACCTTTAGGTGGGGGCCAAGGGTCATAGACCTGGATATACTTTTATATGGGACTGAGGTCATCAAGGAGGTGGACCTTATTATTCCCCACCCTTACCTCCACAAAAGGGCCTTTGTCCTAGTTCCTTTGGCGGAATTGGCCCCAGAGTTTGTTCATCCCATCCTTAAAAAGACCATCAGGGAGCTCCTAGAGGGGGTAGAGGGGGAAGAAGGGGTGGAATTATATGCTCCTCCTCCTGATATAGGGGAGTTTCTTTAATCTATGCTGAAATTTTTTCTCCTTGGCATATATGGACGTGTGGTCTCTTATCTTCCCTCATGGTTCATATCGCTGCTCTGCTCCCTAGGGGAAAAGGTATTCCTTTTAACCTCCATGAAATCACGGGTACAGCGGGGCATGAAGCAGTTTCCCTTGCCGAAGGGATGTGACATAGAGAATCTTACACGGAAACACCTGAGGTTTCTCCTGTTTCTTTTCCATCAATTCCTTCGCCTTCGTTACCATCGCCACTTTAGGCACCGATTGGGCGATGTGGTAAGACGACAGGGGGAGGAGTTCCTCAAAGAGGCCTTGAAAGCTGGTCGAGGTGTGATCCTCGTCTCTCTTCATCTGGGAAACTTCATTTGGTCCATCTCCTACCTTGCCTCCGTCTATCCCGTCAATCTGGTAGCAAGGGCCCAGAGCAATCCTAGATGGGAGGCTTATGTCGAGCAGATGAGGAAGGCCCTGAAGATTAAAACTATCTACCGCGAAGGGGCGGCATGGAAGGTAAAAGATGGTCTCAGGAAGGGAGAAGTCGTAGTCTTTTTCATAGATCAATATGTTTTGCCTTTCTTTTATGGCCCAGATTCTCGCCGCAGAGAGATCGTCCCACGCTTGGCCCGCAGCAGTGGCGCGCCGGTAATCCCCTTCTATACCCTAGAAGGCGAAGATGGTCTGATCATCCTGCGATTTCTACCACCCCTCGAAGGGGTTTCCTCTTCTAAGTTGGAGGAAATAGTTATAAATGGGATAAGGGAAGATCCTCATCTTTGGTTCTGGTGGAGGAGATTGGGCAAGGCCAATATAGAGTACAAAAGGTTAGAGTGCCGTGGCTATTGAGTTTATCAGCGCCATAAGTGAGGGAAGAAAGATCTATGGGATTCTCCACCTTCCCAGAAGCCCCTCGCCCCCATGTGTTATCGCCTCTCATGGGCTTTTCAGCAGCAAGGACAGTGAGAAGTTCGCCCAGATCGGTGAGTACTTTTCTGCTAGAGGGGTTGCAGTGATCAGATACGATCATCAAGGATGTGGGGAGAGCGAGGGGGAGATCAGCGAAACGACGGTTTCTTCCAGATTAAAGGACCTGGAAGCGATGTTTGAGCTTGCTGTAAGTCACCCCCTTTTGGGCAACAGGATTGGCCTTTTGGGGAGCAGTATGGGGGGGTTTAGCTCCATAATTAAGGGGGCAATGGATCCTCGGGTGAAAGCCTTGGTCCTCTGGGCCACTCCATCACATTTCGCAGGGAAGGAAGAGGGTGATAAAAAGGGAGTTTCTCCCCTAAAAGAGACCTTCTATCAGGATATGAAAAAATACGATGCCCGCCAAGCCATCAAAAAGATAGCCAATTGTTTGATCCTCCACGGGGAGACAGATGAACTCGTCCCCCTCCCCCAGGCCAAAGAGCTCTATTCTTTAGCCTCTCCCCCCAAGCACTTGGAAGTCTTTGAGGGTGGTGATCATAGATTTACCAATCCAACGCATCGCCGAAGGGCCATAGAGATGAGCTTGGAGTGGTTTCAAAGGTATTTGTAAGAATTTTTTTAAAGATTGCCCTAAAATATTTACTTAGTTCTCAATTAATAAAGCC
>QMLM01000042.1 GCA_003646745.1 Deltaproteobacteria bacterium
AAATACGGCGCTTGTCAAATCCCACCACAACCTCCTTTCAGAAACTGTCTGAGGAACTATTGTCTTCAATTCCATCTCCAAATCAGTAAGCTTTGTCAACCCTTCCCTCATTTCCCTCTCAGACCTCACCACCCCAGCATATCTCCACGCAATCTCCCTTATCCGCCGTCGGAGTTCTCCTAGCATCCTTTGGTTGGAGGATCGATGCCGTGAAAGGCCCTCAGAGAGCCGCCCCAGATTTGAGGAAGACCTGTGGTGAATAAAGGCATATTTAGCGGCATTACGGCCGGCGATCCTGCCAAATACGATGCATTCGGTCAAGGCGTTTCCCCCCATCCTGTTGGCACCATGAAGCCCCCAAGCTACCTCTCCACAAGCGAAAAGGCCGGGTAAGGAGGTTTGCCCCTCCTCATCTATCCTTACTCCACCTATAAAAAAATGGGCAGCAGGTGAGACAGCGAAGAGTTTACTCCTAAAATCAAATTTCATCCTTCTTAAAAGGCTTAAAGGATGTCTCTCCCATGCCGAGTCAGGGACACTTCGGTAGTCCATATAGAGAGGTCCCCTAAGACACTCCTCAAAGAGCACAGTCGAAAACTCATCCCTTCTCGTTAATATGGCCTCGTTGGGGTTATCTATGTCATATTTTTTGAGGATGTCTTTGCCATCGGCATCGAGTAACCTTGCCTCCTTTGGATAAGGGGGGTAAAGGAGAAACGAAGGGAGACCTGGTTCGGCTATCACAAAGGGATAGAATTGCACGAACTCCATATCCCACAGATCGAGCCCCGCCTTTGCAGCTAGGTAGTATCCCTGACCCATTATCCCCTTTTGATTGTCGCTTCTGAGATAGATAGCTGCTGCACCACCGCTGGCCAGCACAACGGTCGGAGCATAAATAACTGCGTCCTCTCCAGCCCTGTCAAATCCCCTTACTCCAAACACCTCTCCACTGTTTTTCAAGATCTCTGTCACATAGAGGCCAGTTAATTTATCAACCCCCCTCAAGTTCTTTATTCTCTCCGCTAACACTCTCACCAAAGTTACACCGGGGATAAGTTCGGGACAGGGGGATTTGATAACATAATTGCGCGCTAATTCCACCAACTCGATCCCTAGGGAACGCAGCAACGAAAAGGCATGGGGGGCTTCTTTTGCCATCAATCTCACCAATAGTTCACAATTTATCTCCTTGCCCGTCTGTATGGTATCCCTGATGTATTCCTCAGGAGAGTAATGCATAGTGGGACCAGCAAACACTCCATTTGATAGCGCCGAGTTGGAGCCAATCCCTATGGGTCCTCGGTCTATGATCACCACCTCAGCACCTTGCACCTGAGCCTCTAAAGCTGCCACCATCCCCGCACAGCCTGCTCCTATAACAACAACATCCTTTTTCATCGAGTAAATTCTTTCATTCTTTTGGCTAAAAATCAAGAATTCTACCACTTATCGAGACCGAAGCACTAAGTCGAACCCCTCGTATAGAAACACTTTTCTGACAATGACTTAAGATCTGCCCTTTACAAGGGGGACAATGACACCTATAATGATGTTTGTTGGAAGTGTTCAAACGGACTCGAAAAATGTCTTAAAAGATCTTATATTTAATGCGGCAGAATTAAAAAATATATTAGGGAACGAAAAATGCCCATTTTTGAATATCAGTGTTTGGAGTGCGGTGAGGGGTTTGAAACCCTGGTTTTTGGCGATCAAGACGTCTGCTGTCCTAAATGCAGCGCTAAAAATGTTAAGAAACTCCTCTCTACCTTCAGCCATAAGAGCAATGGTAAGATATCAAGTTCGAAGAGTTCTTCCTGCAGTTCTTGTAACGCCACCAGTTGCAAGACCTGCGGCATTTCTTAATACACTCTTTCGGCTTTCTTTCATCCGGCTCCCTTCTGCCTAACCCTCAAGGCCTACCGCCCCCGCTCAACCTGCTCAACCTGCTTCTAAGAATGACTCCATTTCTTATCGTCTCTACTCCCCTGTCTTTTTGCCCAGATTAGAGAATATCCTTTCTCTGCCAGGACCCGCCCTTTACAAGGGGGGAGGTGATACCTATAATGAGGTACGTGGGAAAAACAGGTATAACAAAGATCCTTTTTCTCCTCTTTTTCATCTTCCTTATCGCCTTCGCCACCTTTATCCTCCCCCATATAGACATGAAATGGCTTAGAAACAGGATAGCGGAGGAGGCGTCATCGAGACTCAAAGGGAAGGTATTAATATCCCACGCCTATCTTTCCCTCCTCCCCCAGCCCCATATCCAACTAAAGGGGATAAGGATTAAATCAACCCATTGGGGGGAATTCATATCCGAAGATGTGGGGATACTTCTGCATTTGAAGCCGCTTTTGAAAAGAGAGGTTGCCTTAAAAAGGCTCTCTCTTAAAGGGCCCGTCTTTAACCTTATTCTCACTAAAGGAGCTATTGCGAAGGGTGAGGAGGGAATTTCATATCTTAGAAAGATAATGGAGCATAAAATCCCTATTTTGGAGTTAGAAGGAGGGAGGATAAACGTCCTGAGGCCTGGGGAGAGAAAGCCCTCTTTTAAAATAAAGGCGCTGGAAGGCAGTATTGTCCCTAAGGGAGAAGAAAAGATCGAATTGCGGCTTCGCTTCTCCAGCAACGTGGCATCAAGGATGGAGCTAATAGCGAGGGGTGACCCGGCCTTGGGGAGGGGGTGGTTTGAGCTTTCTGCCAAGGGAATATCTCTGGGGAAATTGATCCCCCTTATAGGGTGGAAAGGGATCTATGCCACTGCATCTCGCATGGATCTGCATGTACGTGGAGAAGCCAAACGTTGGGACAAGATCAAGCTGCGATTGGAAGGAGGGGACTTTCGGATTACCTTTGTATGTAAGGGAAGAGAGCAGCAGATAAGGGGACGCAGTTGGGAGGGGGTATTGGAGCGGGAGGAAAATCTCTGGAGTGGGAGCATTGACTCCCTCGAACTCCTCACACCCTCTTTGCGGCTTTCGGCTTGGGCGAAGGGAAAAAGGGGAGAATATTTCTCCTTTCTCATCAAGGGGAAGGGTGTGAGCGTAGAAGAGATCAGAAAAATGGCCCTAAAATTGATGGGTGAGGACGAAACGGTCAAAGAGATCTTTCATATCCTGCAAGCTGGTGAGGTTTCTCAGATCGTCTGCTCTGGAGAGGGGAAAGACTTCAGAGAGGCCCTGGATATGGAGCACAACGTCAGGATCCGCGGCACCCTGTCTGGTGGGAAAATATTAGTACCGGCAGGACCTCTCCCCTTAGAGGAGGTATCGGGTGAAGCAGAAATTTCACAAGCCGTCATGCGAGCTTGGGATATCGAGGCACGCCTGGGGAGGTCACTGGCCAAAAGGGGTATGTTAACCATTGGTCTGATAGCGGACAGGGACATCTTTCACCTGGAGGCCGAGATAGAGGCCGATGCAGAGGACGTCGTTCGCTATTTACCCATGGTCCTCCAGGGCAGTGGTATGGAGAAAGAGATAAAGAGGTTTCAAGAGGTGAAAGGGTGGGGAAAGGGAAGGCTCGTTTTAGGAGAAGACATCCATGATATACGGCCAAAGGTAGAGGTCGAGGATCTTCAAGTCTCTTTCCGTCATGAGCTTTCCCCGTGGCCCATTTCCCTAGAAGAGGGAAAGCTTTCTTTTCTAGAAGGGGTGCTTAGCTGGAAGGAGGTAAAGGGAAGGTGGGGCAAGAGCGCCTTAGCTCATGGAGCAGGCAGGATCTGTTTTGCGGGGGATAGACCCTCCCTGGAGATATCTCACCTAGAAGGTAATGTAATCCTAGAAGAGATGGGGAATTGGCTGATGAGCAGTTTGGGGCTGGAGGGGCTAAAATCTCTGGGGGGAGAGCTCGAGCTTAAGGATATGAGGCTTAAGGCCACCTTTAATCCCCTCCAGGCCGAGGACGTTTCCTTCCATGCATGGACCGATGATCTTTTCATCCATCCATCCTTTTCCTCCAATGCCCTTCTTCTAAAAAGGGGTGAAATCAGATGCGATAACGGCCTTGGTCTGAAGACATCAGGGGATGACAGAATAAGGACCTTCGGAAAAGTTGCCTGGAAGGCCGATAACATATTATGGAGAGATTACAACTGGAAAAACACAGAAGGAATCATCGCTTTCAAGGATCATGGGGTCGAGATAACGGTTGCCAGAGCCACACTCTGCGGCATTAACTTTCAAGGGAATGTATCGCCACATGGGGACTTAACCACTTTAGAGTTTCAGCTCTGGGCAAAAGGAGCCGATCTCCCCCAAACTATATCATGTCTGGGAGGCAAGGCCCTTATTGAAGGGAAATTCCGCCTAGAGGCAAATATAAAGGCCACTGGCAAAAAGGACCCATTTTACCAGACTTCCCAAGGAACCCTTGTCTTCTATTCCAAAAAAGGGAGGATCTACCGCTGGACCCTCCTCTCCCGCCTTTTCTCCCTCCTTAATATTATAGAATATTTTAAAGGCAAATTTCCGGACATTACCAAAAAGGGGTTCCCATATGATAAATTTACAATAAAAGGGGAGTTAAAGAATGGGTTACTTCAATTGAAGGAGGCGGTGATAGATGGGCCGGCGATGAAAATAGTAGGAGAAGGAAAGATCGACCTCTTAAAAGGAGAAGCAAACCTGGTGGTACTCATGGCACCCCTGAAGACGGTGGATGTTGTCATAAACCATATACCCGTCTTGGGAAAGGTCCTGACGGGAAAGAGCGGTACTTTTATATCTGTGCCCTTCAGCATCAAGGGTTCCCTTTACAACCCCAAGATAACTCCTCTTCCTCCATCGGCCGTAGGGGCTAGTCTCTGGGGTCTGTTAAAAAGAACCCTCCAGGCCCCCATGGAGATGATCAAGCCGGTATTGCCAAAAAAATGACTGTCCTTAGCCCTCCCTAAATCTGATACGTTCAAAGAGCTCACTAAGCGGTCTGCCCTCCAGGGATTCGCTACCACCTACCTCAGCCAGGGCCAGATATAGGCGTCATGGGGCGGGAAGTCTTGACAAGAGTCATGTCTACAATAAATATTCAACTGAATCTAGGGTAGGCAAGATTACAACTCGGGGGGCAATTCCTTCAATTGGGCCAAGGTAAAGACCGGACCATCGGCGCAGACGTACTTGGTGCCGATGTTGCAACGCCCACAAAGCCCCACCCCACACTTCATCCTTCGCTCCAGGGTGGTAACAACCTGTTCGTCACCGAACCCGAGCTCGGCCAAGGCCTGAAGGGTAAAACGGATCATGATGGGAGGACCGCAGGTGATGGCCACTTTGTCTTTTGGGGAGGGGGCGAGTTCACGCAGCACATTGGGGACCAACCCTACCTTCTTCTCCCACCCGGGGAATTCTCTGTCCACCGTGAGGATGAGCTCCATGTCATCCCTCTGCCCCCACTGCTGTAGCTCCTCCTTATAACAGAGGTCATCAGGCGTCCGTGCCCCGTATAGAAGGGTGATCTTTCCGTAGTCGCTGCGATTATCCAACATAAAAAGTAGAAGCGTCCTCAACGGTGCCATTCCAATCCCCCCGCCGATAAAGAGGATGTCCTTCCCCTTCATCTCCTCGTAAGGGAACCAATTACCCAGAGGGCCTCTCACCCCTATGGGGTCCCCTTCCTTCAATTGGTGAATCCTGGCGGTGACCTCCCCTGCCCGCATGACGCTGAACTGGAGATGTTCGGTCCTAGTGGGCGGAGAGTTGATCACAAAGGTTGCCTCCCCCACGCCGAAGACTGATAACTGGGCCACCTGCCCTGGCTCAAAGCGGAAAGAATTCATGCGCTCCTGGTCATTAAGAACCACCTGCAGGGACTTGATGTTGGAGGTCTCCTGAATTACCTTGACCACCGTGCCTATCTGGGGGAGATATGGGTTTGGGATGCTAGCCATAGGCCTTCGCCTCCCGCAAGACCTGACGAATGTCAAGGGATACCGGACAACTCTTTATGCAGCGACCACAACCACAACATCCTATCATACCTTCATAATTGATGGGGTGATAGCTGAATTTATGTCCGACGCGGTTTCGGTACCTCTCGGCTTTAGTGGGGCGGGGATTGTGGCCACTGGCCTCCAGGGTATACTGATAAAACATGCAGGAGTCCCAGGTGCGGACCCTCTCCCCTTCTAATCCCGCGGCCTCATCTGTGATGTTAAAACAATAGCAGGTTGGACAAAGATAGGTACAGGCCCCACAGCTTATGCATTTGGCTGAAACCCGTTCCCAAAAATCGGTGCTAAATAATTCCATAAGCCTCTGGGGAATCCCCTCTAAATCGAGCTCGCTCTCTAATTTAATCCCCTCCTTTGCCCTTTGGGCCTCCTCAACCCTCTCCTGGGCTGACACAAAGGCCTCATCCTGTAACAACTCCTTCCCCTTTTCGGTTATCGCCTCGGCAAGGTACCCCTCGGTTATAGGGGTAAGGACTAGGTCGGACCCTTCTGTATCAGTAGGTCCTGTACCAACACTGGTGCAAAAACAGGTATTTTGCGGCTGGGTGCAGAAGATGGTGACGATAGTAGTCTGCTGTCGGCGGGAGCTATAATATGGATCCTCGTATGGTCCTGCTGTGAAGACGGAGTCAAATACCCTAAAACCCCGGGCGTCACAAGGACGAGCCCCGAAGATGATGGTCCGGGGGGCACTCTGCGGGGCTTCTTCCACCTGGAGCTCAATCTTTTGGGGATCTTCCGGGTCCTTGCGATATGTGTAGCTCAACAGACGCTCGGTTTGGGGGAAGATGATCTCCTTTGCAGGGGCAGTGGTCTGCCGGTCGAGGACGATCTGGACGCCCTCCCTGTACTCTTGAAAAAGGACTGTGGTCTCCGAGACCTTCACCGGGGCAAAGACCCGATATCTTTCCCCCAGCCGCTTTAATAACGTGGGTATCTTTTCGGCCGCTAAAAACCGCACCTCTGGAGTTACCATTCCCTCTCCTTGATAGCCGGCTCCTCCACTTGGAAGGTGTAAAGCGGCGGGGTCACCTCAAGATTCACACCCGCCTCATAGCCAAAGAGCTCCTTTATCTCCTTGTTGATCTTTTTGCGGATCCGTTGAATGGGTATGTCCATTGGGCAAGCCCGCTCACACTCCCCACAGTCGGTGCAGCGGCCGGCTAGATGTATGGCGTGCAAGATCTGCCACATGAACTTCTCTCCTATGCCCGTTTTTTGGCTCAACCAATGGGGGTCTCTGGCATCGGCAGCGCAGAAATCCTGACAGACGCACAGGGGGCAGGCGTTGCGGCAGGCATAGCATCGTATGCACCGCTGCAGCTCCTGCTGCCAGTAAGCAAACCTCTCCTTGGGATCTAATTTCTCTATCTTTTCCACCTCGGCGAAGAGGAGTCCCGGCGGCCTATGGCTGGATATAGCCTCACCAGCTAGGTGATCATAGATCAGTGGTGTGGGGTATTGGCAGGAGATACACTTGGTCGCCAGGATCTCTTCTAGGGGGAGTTCCCTCTGCCCCTGGGGGGTTTCGATGGCGATTTTATCCCCTTTAAAAGATACCCCCCTCACCTGGGAGCAATCCACCCGTGCCCTTATCTTGGCCAGATCCACCACCCCCTGACAAGGTATCCCGAATATCACCACCTCTTCCCTTTGAATCAACCTCTCTTGAAGGAGTTGAATCACGGTGCGGCTATCGCACCCCTTGACCAGAATCCCCACCCGCCGCCCTTTAAACCAGGGCAGATATGAGGCCAGATTGTGTACGCAGAGGGGGTTCCAAATTAGTCTATCTATATCTTCAGGACAGCGGATAAACAACGGGGTGGTATGCAGGGAGTCATATCCTCGTTCCCAGCCGATGACCAGCGAGACTCCTTCCAGCTCTCCTCTAATATCCTCTTTTAATTTATCTAATATCTCCACCACCATCTCCTTTGCGACGGATTGGCCCCAGTCGGTGGATCTGGTTGGTGAACTCAGTTACCACCTTCTGCCAACGGGCCCCTTCTGAAGCGGAGACCCACGTATATTCGAACCTGCCTGGTTCAATCCCCATGAAGGGGAGAAACCGCTTGAGCACCTCCAAGCGGCGCCGGGCATAGAAGTTTCCCTCGGCATAGTGGCAATCGCGGGGATGACAGCCGGAGACCAGCACACCATCTGCCCCCTCCATGAAGGCCTTGACAACCAATAGTGGATCTACCCTTCCGGAGCAGGGGACGCGGATGATCCGCAGGTCTGTCGGCTGCTTGAAGCGAGACACCCCTGCGGTGTCCGCCCCTCCATAAGAACACCAGTTACACAGAAACCCGACTATCCTGAGCTCCTTTCTCTCCATGCCTGACATAAAGCCTCCACCTCTGCAATTAGCTGATTATCGGTGAACTGCTGCAGCTGGATGGCTCCAGTGGGGCAGGTGGCGGTGCAGAGGCCACAGCCCTGGCAGACCGTCTCAATGACATGGGCCACCACCTTACCTCCTGGAAGCTCCTTTTCCTCAATAGCCTGAAAGGGGCAGGTGTCGGCGCACTTTAGGCAACCCACACACCGTAGTTCCCTCACCTGGGCGATCTGGGGATCGGACTCCAACTGGTCTCTGGAAAAAAGGGCCAGAACCTTGCTGGCTGCAGCACTGCCTTGCGCGACTGAAGCAGGAATATCCTTGGGCCCTTGACAGGCCCCAGCCAAAAATACACCTGAGGTATTGGTTTCCACCGGCCGCAACTTGGGATGGCTCTCCATATAGAAGCCGTACTCGTCGTAGGAGATCCTGAGCTTTTCGGCCAGCTCCTCGGCCCCCGGGGCGGCGGTGGCTGCTGTGGCCAAAATTACCAAATCTGCCTCTACCTCTACTTGGATCCCCAGCAGGGTATCCACACCCTTCACCATCATCCGTCCACCCTTGGGATAGACCCGGGAGACACGCCCCCTAATGTACTGCACCCCATACTCCTGCTGGGCCCGGCGGACGAATTCTTCATAACCCTTGCTAGGAGAACGAATATCCATATAGAAGACATAGACTTCGGCATCGGGGAGATGATCCTTAGTCAAGATGGCCTGTTTGGCAATGTACATGCAACAAAAGTTGGAGCAGTAGGGCCGACCCAGAGAGGGATCACGGGAGCCAGCACAGGAGATGAATACCACTCGCCTGGGCTCTTTCCCATTTGAAGGGCGCACGATGTGGCCTTGAGTGGGGCCGGAGGCGTTGAGGAGACGTTCATACTGGATACCGGTGATCACATCGGGATATCTCCCGGCGCCATATTCCCCCAGTTCCCCTATATCTAAAAGTCCATATCCCGTGGCCACGATAATAGCCCCTACCTCCTCGGTAATGATCTCATCCTCCATCTCATAGTTTATGGCCCCCACAGGACAGACCTTGGCACAGACACCACATTTCCCCTTGGTGAATTGACGGCAGTATTCGGGGTCTATCCTCGCTTTCTTCGGAATGGCCTGGGGGAAAGGGATGTTAATGGCGGTAGTATAAGCTATTCCCTCGTTGTGGTAATCGTAGGCCTTCTTGCTGGGGCACTTCTCCATGCAAAGGCCGCATCCTGTGCACTTTGTCCAGTCCACATAGGTGGCCTTGCGCCTGATCTTCACAGTATATTTGCCCACATAGCCGGAGATATCCTCAATCTCTGAATAGGAATAGATGGTGATGCGCTCATGCTGGCCTACATCCACCATCTTAGGCCCCAGGATGCAGATGGAGCAGTCCACAGTGGGAAAGGTCTTGTCTAATTGGGCCATCCTTCCTCCAATGCTGCTCTTTTTCTCCACCAGGACCACCTCTAACCCCCCCTCGGCACAGTCCAGAGCAGCC
>QMLM01000043.1 GCA_003646745.1 Deltaproteobacteria bacterium
AACTCCAGGAGCTTCCCCCCATACCTAGCCCTATCCAAGACCACCGGGTGTCCCCTGCGGCCTTGATAGAGGGGCAATACAATTCCCTTTTCCCTCTTGGCAAAGCCCTCGATGAGGAGATCTATTACCTCGGGGGGGATAAAAGGCTGATCGGCCAGAGCAATTAGGACCCCTTTACTTTTGGGGTCAATGGCGCGGAGTCCATAGTATATGGAAGTACTCATGCCCTCCCGAAACCGGGGGTTTATCACCACTCTGACCCGCTCCCTCCCTTCCAGTAATGGAAGAATCCTTTGGGCTGCAAAGCCGAGGACTACCACGATTTCGTTGACTCGGGAGACCTCAAGATTATGCAGTGACACCTCAAGCATGCTCTTCCCCCCTAGGGGAAGAAGCTGTTTTACTCCTTTCATCCTCTCTCCCCTACCTGCTGCCAGCAGTAGGGCGGATATATACAATGAAGGGGCTTCTGGCATATTTGTATTCATTCCGTCCACAACTAAAAATGGGGGAAACCCACATTTATTTTTTACCTCAAAACGGGGAAATGGTCAAAAGGGCAGGGTTAAAGTGAAATAAAGTCGTCAGAAAAGCTCCTCTTGGAGACCACCTTGCGGTTGCAGCTCAAGATATTCATAGGCAAGTTTAGTGGCTACTCTTCCCCGAGGAGTGCGGTGGATGTATCCCTTCTGAATGAGAAATGGCTCATACACATCCTCAATGGTATCCTTCTCCTCGCTGATGGCCGTGCAGAGGGTGTCAATGCCCACCGGACCACCACTGAACTTCTCAATGATGGTCCGTAAGATCTTTCGATCCATGTTATCGAGACCCAGATGATCGATCTCCATTAGGGCGAGGGCCCTTTGGGCTACCTCTCTGGTGATGAAGCCATCCTCCTTGACCTGAGCATAGTCCCGCACCCTGCGCAAAAGGCGGATGGCCACTCTAGGAGTGCCCCGTGATCGGGAGGCGATCTCCCAGGCCCCCTCCTCATCTATGCTCACCCCCAAGATACGCGCAGATCTTTTAACGACTACTGTCAACTCCTGCGGTGAATAGTAATCTATCCTAAAAGCCACTCCAAACCTGTCTCGCAGAGGAGAGGTGAGGAGTCCCGCCCTGGTGGTAGCCCCCACTAGGGTGAAGGGGTGGATATCCAACTTGATGGCCCTGGCGCTGGGGCCCTGGCCGATGACGATGTCGAACTTGAAGTCCTCCAGCACCGGATACAGCGCCTCCTCCACCACCCTATTGAGGCGGTGGATCTCATCTATAAAAAGGACATCCCTTTCTTGTAGATTGGTAAGGATGGCCGCCAGATCTCCTGGGCGCTCTATAGCCGGCCCGGAGGTGGCTTTGATTCCAACCCCCAGCTCGTGGGCGATGATATGGGCTAAAGTAGTCTTGCCTAGGCCAGGGGGGCCATGAAAGAGACAATGATCAAGGGCCTCCCCTCGCTTTCTTGCAGCATCGATAAAGACCCTCAGGTTTTCCTTAACCCGTTCCTGGCCCACATATTCCGCAAAGGTCTGGGGGCGCACCCCTTGTTCAAAGCGGATTTCCTCTTCTGTGATGATAGACTTCTCCTTTGCCATCGCCCCCATCACCTTGCCAAAAGGCGCAAAGACTCTCTCAGAAGCTCCTCTAAAGAGAGGTCATCACCCCTGTCTCGCAACACACCTCGCAAGGCCTCCTCCGCCACTGCCTTAGCATAACCGAGGTTAACCAGGGCAGAAAGGGCATCCTTAACCATTCCCTCCTTCCCCTGAAGGCCACCGGCCACCGCTACATCAGGTGGAACCACCTTATCCTTTAGTTCCACCAAGATCCTCTCGGCTGTTTTTCTCCCAACGCCAGGGATACGGGTCAAGCTAAATAGGTCTCCTTCCTTCAAAGCCCTCTCCAAATCCCGGGCAGATATACCGGAGAGCACACTAATGGCCAGCCTTGGCCCCACCCCCGAAACACTGATTAATAGACAAAAGAGCTCCTTTTCTTTTAAGGTCAAAAAACCATACAGATGAAGGGTATCTTCTCTTACATAGGTATAGATCTGCAACAAGACCTCTTCGCCTATCGCTGGCAGTTCATAGAAGGTGGAAAGGGGGACCTTTACACCATATCCTACCCCATGTACATCGATGATGATCTCCTCAGGGGACTTATAAACCAATCGGCCGCGGATCTGAGATATCATCTTTCGGAGACTTGGCGCAACGCTGGGTTTTGCCGACACCTCCCCTTTAGCTCAGCGCTGTGGATATGGCAGATGGCCACGGCGAGGGCATCAGAGGCATCTAGGGAAAGAGGTCCATTGAGTCCTAAAAGTCTTTTTACCATCTCCCTCACTTGGTGCTTAGTGGCCCTTCCGTACCCGGTGAGGGCGGATTTTACCTCCATTGGGGTGTAGGCAAAACAGGATAATGAAGAATGGGTAGCCGCCAACAAGATAATCCCCTGTACCTGCCCCAATTTCAGGGTACTTACCACGTTCTTTGCAAAAAAGGGGCTCTCCATAGCTATCACCTCGGGAGAGTATGTACGGATCACTTCCATCAACGTATCATAGAGCTCTTTCAACCTCTCGGGCAGCCCCCCTGCCGCTGTAACGGTGCCATTGCCGACATGGCCCAACTCCCCCTTCTCCCCCATCACCACCCCATATCCCATAACCTGCGTACCTGGATCTATGCCCAACACTCTCATTGACTTAGGCGCTCCATCACGCTCTCTGGAATATCAAAGTTGGCATAGACCTTTTGGACATCGTCGTGATCCTCCAACATCTCCATAAGTCGCAGCATCTGCTCTGCATTGCTCCCATCCAACCTTACTGTGCTCTGAGGATGCATGGTTATCTCCGCCAACAAGTACTCGATACCTGCCTGTTCGAGGGCCTCTTTCACGGCCTCAAAGTCCTGAGGGGCGGCGATTACCTCATATTCCTTCCCGCCCTCTCTTACGTCCTCTGCTCCAGCCTCTAACACCACCTCCATCAACTTATCCTCATCTATTTTATCCTTCTCCACCACTATATATCCTTTCTTTTGAAACATCCAAGAGACACATCCTGCCTCTCCCAAATTTCCGTTACTCCTGGAGAAAATACGCCTTATCTCCGCGGTGGTCCTGTTTTTATTGTCCGTCATTGCCTCAATGAGAACCGCTACTCCACCAGGGCCATAGCCTTCATAGACCAAATCCTCATAAGTCGTTCCCTCACCAAGCTCACCTGTGCCCTTCTTTATGGCCCTTTCTATGTTCTCCTTGGGCATATTCTCCGCTTTAGCGGCCGCAATAGCTGCCCTCAGCCTAGGGTTTCCTTCCGGATCGCCTCCCCCCAAGCGGGCCGCTACCGTGATCTCCCTGATCAACTTGGTGAAGATCTTCCCTCTCTTGGCGTCCTGGGCCCCTTTTTTCCTCTTAATTTGTGACCACTTAGAGTGACCTGACATTGCGCTTGCACCCGCCTAAAATGAAAACCGCAGAGAAGAGAATGGAGCCTTTTTCCCTTTTTGGCTTAAGCACCGAACTCCTCTCGTTCCCTGCGGTCTTGATAAGATCAAACATGGTGGGCGGTACTGGATTTGAACCAGTGACTTCTACCGTGTGAAGGTAGCACTCTCCCGCTGAGTTAACCGCCCTCTGCCAATAAAAGAATTTAAACGAAAAATGCCCTTGCTGTCAAGATATTAATGAAAAAACTAAGGCCTCCTTTTTTAAATACAATACGGTGTGGGGCAAAATTGCAGAGGCTGGTGATTTTTTCAGAGAAACTCTTCCAACCCTCTCTCCTTTATGATCTCCACGCATCGGCGCACGTCCTGTGTGGAGCCTCGATGACTGACGAGAAGGGCATCGGGGGTGTCTACAACAATGATATCCTCCAGGCCGATGCACCCGATTAGGCGCTCTGATCGGGAGTAGACAAAGGTACTTTTACAGTTGAGGACGACGGTGTTGCCGTCTAGAAGGTTCCCATCTTCATCTCGCTCATGACTCCTCAACTCAAAGATGGCCTGCCAGCTGCCCACATCGCTCCAAGGAAAGTGCCCTGGGATAACAAATAGATCAGAGGTGGTCCTTTCCATCACCCCATAGTCAATGGATATGGAGGTAATTCTCTGATACACCTCCTTTAACCTCTTTTCAAAATTGCTCCTTCCCAAGGAGTCTCTTAAGTACCCCAGCCCCTCATATACCTCAGGCAGGTAGCGCCTGAACTCCTCCATCATGGCCTGGGCTCGGAACACAAAAATTCCAGCATTCCAGTAATGGTTCCCTTCTGATAGGAATTGCGTCGCAAGTTCTGGGGAGGGCTTCTCCACAAATGCTTCCACCCGAAAGACCTCTTTATCACCTAATAGGGGCTCTCCTCTCTTAATATAACCATAGCCGGTTTCGGGCCTACTGGGGACAATTCCTATTGTGACAATACCTCCTTTATCCACCACGGAGACAGCACTGCAGATAGCGTCCTGAAAAGCCGCCACATCCCCAATGTAGTGATCTGCTGGCAGTACCACTACCGGGCCATCTCCATACTCCTCCATAATATGGATAAGCCCCAAACCTATACATGGGGCTGTATTCCTGCCTGATGGCTCCGTTACAACCCTTACCTCCCTCCCCTTAAAGATCTCCTTCACCAACTCCTTGTGGGCCTCATGAACGACGATGTATATCCTCTTTTCTTCCACCAAGGGGGCAATACGCAGGTAGGTTTCTTCGATCAGGGGGTGAGGGCCGATGATCTTGAGGAATTGCTTAGGATAATGCGACCTGCTTACCGGCCAAAACCGGGTCCCCGCCCCTCCGGCCATGATAATGACGTTCATAATTCTATCCAACCCTCCCATAATCATCCTCCAGACGTATTATGTCATCCTCCCCTAGATACTCCCCTCGCTGAACCTCAATAAAGACGAGGGTATTCACCCCTGTATTCTCTATGCGATGGGCCGCCTCCACGGGAATATCCACACCGTCTCCCTCTCTCACGGGAATCTCTCGGCCATCTAGGGTTACCTTTCCCTGACCTTGTACGATCCGCCAGTGCTCTTGACGCTTAAAGTGCCTCTGATAACTCAATCTCTTACCCGGATAAACCTCTATACGCTTAACCTTGTAATTATCCCCCTCATCTAAAACCCTCCATCTACCCCAGGGAGGGGTCCCTTGAGTAGGCTGGGATCCTTTGGAGCTCATTCCTCTCCTCCTTTATATGTTATAGCTGCTGCTATTTACTGGACCCACCTCAATGTCAGATGTGACGTTACCATCCCCCAAGGCCGATGCTTTCAGCCTGTCCAGCTTTCGCTCTCGAGTGAGGCATTTCTCTTGACCCTACATTTTTTATATTTTATAACTAAAAGGGGCTCAAAAGCAATTATAACCCTTTTAAGTGAAAGGTAGAAAATTAGCCATCGGAGGTATTCCCATGAAAAACAAAAAGATGATGTGTTTTATAGCTATGGGAACGGCAGCTTTGTTGTTCTCCTGCACCACCTTGCCCTCATATCCCATTCATATCCGCTACAGCCCACAGCATCCTCAGGTAAGTGCCGTGCTGAAGGAGAAGGTGGTCACCGTTGCCAAGTTTGCGGACAATAGGGGAGTGACCGATCCTAGGATCATCGGCACAAGGGTAGACTCTGAGGGCAAAGAGATACCTTTTGTCTCGTCGAAGGGAAGACTTGCAGCCAATGTCACTAAGGCCTTTAAGGCCTATTTCTTTAACAGAGGTTATACTGTTCGGGGGGAGAGCCCTGATTGGGACTTAAACCCTCAAAATTCGAGTCCAAAGTGGGGTGACTTGGTCGTTGGCGGCTCAATAGAGGAACTCTCCGTTGAGGTAAAAACCTATGTGAGAACCCATTATGAATGCAAGATCAAGCTCAGGGTGGTGATTGCCGACGTAAAAGAGAAAAGAAACCTATATACGGAAAAGATAGAGCTCTCTTCTTCATATAAAGGGGCGGTTTTTCGCTTAAAAACAGCCGAGAGGATGATTAATGATATACTTGCCGAGGCCATAGAGAGGACACTGGCTGATCTCGATAAGGGATGACTTTAATCATCGCCGCTCACCTACTAAGGGTCGATTGAATTCCTCATGAGGATTTATGACAGAAGGAGTCACCCTCAGAAAAGAAATAGGGGAAAGACTTTCTGATATTGGTAAAGTCGACATCCTTATCGGCATACCTAGTTATAATAACGCCAAAACAATTGGACATGTGGTTCAGGCCGTTCAAGGTGGTTTGGCAAAATACTTCCCCGAGAAAAGGGCCGTACTTGTAAACTCAGATGGGGGCTCTACCGACGGCACTCCAGATATCATTACCCATACCACCCTGGATCTTCACTCCATCCTTGTCTCTCACAGAGTAACCCCTCCCTTGAAGTTCGTCATCCCTTACCACGGCATTCCGGGCAAAGGAAGTGCCTTCAGGACAATCTTTGAAATCGCCAACACCCTGGAGGTAAAGGCCTGCGCCGTGGTCGATGCCGATCTCAGAAGTATCACCCCAGAATGGGTAGACCTGCTCATAAGGCCGATCATTGAGGCTGGTTACGATTATGTCACTCCATACTATCTCCGTCATAAATATGATGGGACTATAACTAACAACATCGTCTACCCTCTAACTAGGGCCCTTTACGGCAAAAAAATAAGACAGCCCATCGGGGGAGACTTCGGTCTTTCCGGGAAACTGATCTCCTTTTTTCTTGCTAAGGAGGGAATATGGGGCACCGACGTGGCCAAATTTGGCATCGACATCTGGATGACCACCACAGCAATCGCATATAATTTTAGAATCTGCCAGGCCTTCCTCGGGGCAAAGATACACGATCCGAAGGAACCCAGCGCAGACCTTAGCGCCATGTTGCATCAAGTCATCGGCTCCATATTCGACTTGATGGAGACTTACCAGCACATATGGATGGCGATAAGGGGGTCAGAACCTGTCCCTATCTTCGGTTTTCAGTACGAGGTAGGAGTTGAACCCATTGATATAAACCTCGACGCCATGATAGACAAATTCAAACTGGGGGTAAGGGAGCTGGAAGGAATTTGGGAGCTTTTTCTCAACGAGAATATTTTGGACCTCCTAAAGAGGCTTGCTGGACCTCAAGGAAAAAATAATTTTTTCTTCCCCGATGATGTGTGGGCAAAGATCATCTTTGACTTCGCTGCTGCCGCACACCAAAGGGTCATGGGAAAAGAGCACCTCCTCAAGTCCCTGACTCCCCTCTATCTTGGCAAGGTGGCATCCTTTGTAATAGAGACATGGGATAGCAGCGCCTCTGAGGTAGAGGAGAGGATCGAACGGCTATGTTTGGCCTTTGAGGAGACAAAACCTCATCTCATCGAAAGATGGGATTAGAAGAAAGGGAGGCCCCAATGGAGAATTTCCTAGACAGGTTGGTCTTTGAGCCCCTGAAACATTTCTATGAAAGGCTGATAACTTTTTTGCCTAATCTCTTGACAGCTCTCATTATCACGGGGGTGGGGCTCTTTCTCGGCTGGTTACTGAAGGGGATCATCATCAGGATCTTAAATATCATAAACCTAGATAAGTTCTGTGAAAGAGCAGGTATCATTCAGGCCCTAGAGAAGGGGGGTATTAAGGAATCTCCCTCTAGATTGGCCGGCAAGATCGTCTACTGGTTGGTGGTAATCAGCTTTCTCATTATGTCCCTTGACGCCCTGAATATACCTGCTGTGGGGAATCTGCTGACAAAATTCCTTCTCTTTCTGCCCAATTTATTTGTAGCGTTCATCATCCTCATCTTCGGTTACTTTTTAAGCAACTTCTTAGGCCGCGCTGCCCTTATCGCCTCTGTAAACGCCGGAATAAAGGTATCTGGTTTTATTGCCAAGTCGGTAAAGTTGATCGTCTTCCTCCTCACCCTCGCCATGGCCTTGGAGCAATTGGGCATCGGTAAGGAAACAGTACAGATCGCCTTTGCCATCATCTTTGGAGGGGTTATCCTCGCGTTGGCCATAGCCTTTGGTTTGGGAGGAAGAGATATAGCCAAAGACTACCTTGAGAGAAAACTCAAGGGAGAAGGTGATAAGGAGGGACTCACCCATCTCTGATTCACCTGTAGTCGATCTCCTGTGCCCTTGCAATGGCCGCCAGAATATGTTAACTAACTTCTTAAAGTCATTAATTTAGTGTGATTTTATGATCCAATTTTTTCAGGTATACAAGACGTACCCGGGTAACATCGAGGCCCTGGCTGATATCAGCTTTAAAATAGAAAAAGGAGAATTTGTATTCATCACGGGGCCCAGTGGGGCCGGAAAGACGACATTGTTAAAGCTAATCATCCGCGCCGAGAGGCCAGACCGGGGCGAGATACTGGTTAAAGGAAGAAACGTAACTAGGCTGAAAAACTCACAAATACCTTTTCTGCGCAGAGGGGTGGGCTTTGTCTTTCAGGACTTTAAACTATTAAATCACAAAACCGTATATGAAAATATCTCCCTGGTCCTGGAGGCCTTGGGATATAAAAAAAGAGAAATCCCCAAAAGGGTCAGGCAGATCTTGAGGGTGGTGGGGCTAGAAGAAAGGGTAGTAAAACAAACTCCTTTTAAGCTCTCCGGGGGGGAACAACAGCGGGTGGCCATTGCTAGGGCCTTGGTCAATACCCCTTCTATTCTCTTGGCGGATGAGCCCACAGGAAATTTGGACCCGGGGCTTACAGTGGAGATAATGGACCTGTTGGAGAAGGTCAATTACCTGGGGACCACAGTGGTAGTTGCGACCCATGATACAAACCTAGTGGCCAGGTATAAGAAGAGGGCTTTACCCCTTTATAAGGGAAGATTAGTGGGCTAAAAGGATGGGCGCCTTTTACTTTGTGCGAAGGGCCATAGAAAATATGAAGGAGACCGGGCTTACCCACCTCCTGAGCATGGGAACTATCGCAACCTCCTTCTTTCTATTCAGCTCCTTTCTTCTCCTCTCCATAAATTTCGGCACCTTCCTGGAGACCTGGGAGAAAAAGGTACAGATCATCCTCTATCTGAAGGATGGGGTAGGCGAAAAGAGGGCCTTACAGCTTAAAAGAGAACTACAAAAACGAGAAGGGATAAAGGAGGTAAGGTATATTTCCAAGCGTAAGGCCATGGAGTCCTTTAAGCGCGATCTCGCTGGTTATGGGGGGGTGTTGGAGGGACTGAAGGAAGAGATCTTCCCTGCCTCTTTAGAGATCAAATTGGGCGAAGCCTTTAGGACCCCTGAACGAATAAGGGCATTGGCTGCGAGATTAAAAAAGATAAAAGAAGCAGAAGAGGTCCAATATGGGGGAATCTGGCTGGAGAGGCTCTCTCTCTTTCTCTATATCCTAAGGTGGGGGGCATGGATTTTGGGAGCAATACTGGTGATCATCGTCCTCTCAGTCACTGCCAACACCATTCGGCTCACCCTTTACAACAAAAGGGAGGAGATCGAAATTATGAGGCTGGTGGGGGCCACAGAAGCCTTTGTCAAATTCCCCTTCTATCTGGCAGGAGGGCTACAAGGGCTCTTGGGGGCTGGTGGTTCCCTTCTGTTGCTCTTTTTTCTCTTTCACCTCTTCTCTTTAAAGATATCCCCATATTTGAGCATCTATTTCGGCCAGTTGCGCTTGAGTTTCCTTCCCCCTGACCTGATTGCGGAGGTGCTTGGAGTGGGGGTGGCCTCGGGACTGATGGGAGGAATTCTCTCCTTGAGGAAAGCGGCAGGGATTTAAAGGCATGAAA
>QMLM01000044.1 GCA_003646745.1 Deltaproteobacteria bacterium
GAGATAATGGACCCTCTCGGCGGAGAGATTGAACAGGATGTAATACTCGCGGACATATCTTAGCTCCAATTTCCTGAGATGGGCTCGTTGGACAAGGAGCATGGGATCGGGGGATAGAACCCCTTGCGACCTCGCTCCCAAGAACCTAACTGCAGGACCTGGCAGAACCAATACCTCGGGAAAGACCTCTTTCATGGTCCAATAGATAGAGCTCAAGAACTGGGCCAGGGTATGGCCGATGACGTTTTCCGAAGAGCTGACGGAGAGATAAAAGATCCCCTCTTTATGAAGAGCCTCCTTCACCTCGGCGAAAAACTCTCGCGTATAGCAGCGATTGAGCTGGGCGGTGGTTGGATCGGGCAGGCTCAAGATGATAACATCATACACCCTCCTACTCCTCTGAACGAACCTCCTGCCATCTGTATAAGTGATCCGCACCCGAGGATCATCCAAAGGGAAAGTAATCTGGGGGGGGAGATATCTCCTTCCTGTTTTGATCAGCTGAGGGTCTAATTCCACATAATCTAAGTGGCGGATAGAGGGATGCTTCAAGGTCTCCCTCACCAAACCACCGACCCCACCCCCGATCAACAAAACCTCCTTGGGGCTTGGATGTTCCAAGAGGGCGAAGTGAACCGCCTCCTCTGCTGTGAGGGGATCGGGATAGGTGAAGTTCCAAACTCCGTTCTCAAAAAAGCTCATCTGGAGCCCATTGGTGATCACTGTGATGTTTCCATATATAGTGTCCTTGCTGGCGATCACCTTGTAACCCTTCCACCCCCACCCTTTGGAGATGAGGTTGATCTGCCCTGAGTAAAATATTAGGATCGCCAGGGCGAAACACATCCACAGAACGGCCAATGGCTTAATCTTCTTGGCGAGAAGAAAGGAGGATAAGGCCAAAAGGGCAGAGGTCAGTAGGATAACCTGCCATGAATTTAGAAAGTGGATAAAGAAGTAACTGAAGGCTATCCCACCTATCCCCGCACCTAGGGCCTCGTAGGCATAGACGAACCCAACCGACCTTGCCTCTTTGCCGAGGATCTCCCCGAGGAGACTACAGCCCAGGGAAAAGAGAAAGCCGGAGAAGAGGCAAAAGGGTAGCAGAAGGAAAAAGATGCCTGCAATCATCTGTGGCAAGGAGGCGATTTCCCCCACCGGGACCCCTAATATGGGGCGCAGGTAACGGGCAAGAAGAAGGCTTGTGGGCAGAATAAAGGCGAGGACCAACTGAACTGAGGAAAAAAGGGAGGTTTTCCCTTTGATACGATCGGAGAAAATTCCGAGAATAGCGCTCCCCAAGGCCGTCCAAAGGAGCCAAGCCGACAACATTACCCCTGTAGAGAGCTCATTGCCGGAAAATACCACCATGAGTTCCCGCAGCAAGACGATTTGGGCTAGCAGCGCCCCCAATCCCATGAGGACAAAGGCAAATACCACCCGTCCCTTATCTGCGGTCACCATCTTGTATTCACGAAGTCGCCGAAATTGCGCCATTGCGCTTACCCTTGCCTTTTCCGGCCACCACCAAGGTAATCTCGCCCCTTATTTGTTTTGTCTCCAATTTCTCTATGACCTCAGTTATCTCTCCCCTAATCACTTCTTCATACAATTTTGTTAGTTCCCTGGCCACGACGATCTGTCGATCTCCAAAAGTCTCCAGTAAATCCATAAGGGTGTGCAGAAGACGATGGGGGGCCTCATAGAGGATGATCGTTCCCCGCAACTCCCTCATCTCCTCCAGCCTCTTTTTCCTCTTAGCACCTTTAGGAGGAAGAAACCCGAAGAAATGAAAAGAATCCGTGGGAAGCCCGGATACGGCAAGGGCTGCAATTAAGGCAGAGGGACCAGGGATGGGGATCACCTCTATCCCCTCCTCAATTGCTCGCTGGATGAGACGAAAACCTGGGTCGGAGACTCCAGGAGTGCCCGCCTCGGAGATCAAGGCTATCTCTTCACCCTTAAGGAGCCTCTTAACAAGGACCTCTTTCTTCCTAGGCTCATTGTGCTCGAAGAGGCTGGTGAGATGGGCCTTTATTCGATAACGTCCAAGAAGTCTCTTCGCCCTTCGGGTATCCTCGGCGGCAATCAAATCCACTGCGCGCAGCACCCTGATGGCCCGCAAAGTAATATCCTCCAGGTTGCCAATGGGAGTGGAAACTACGTAGAGTTTTCCCTTTTTCTCCCCCACAGGGCTAATCCCCTTTTTCCCCCTTGCTCTGCTGCCAAAGGGCATCCATCTCGGCCAGAGATACCTCGTGGGGGTCCCTGCCCTTCTCTTTCAACCTCTTCTCTATGTATCTGAACCTCTGCGCAAATCTATCCGTGGTCCTCCTGAGGGCATCCTCAGGGTCTATGCCGATGAACCTAGCCAGATTCACCAACGTAAAAAGGACATCTCCAAATTCGTCCCCTAACTTTTCTGCTCCTCCCTCTTGCATGGCATCCTTGAGCTCCCTTAACTCCTCCTGCAACTTTTCCCAAACTTGATCCTTGTGCTCCCAATCGAACCCCACTTTGGAGGCCCTTTGTGTTAGCCGGTAAGCCCTCATAAGGGCAGGAAGGCGTCTCGGGAGGCCATCCATCAAGGATCTATCCGGCCTCTCCTCGGCCTTCAACCTGACCCAGTTGGCCTCTACTTCGTGGGGACCAGAAACATGGGATCTGCCGAAGACATGAGGGTGCCGACGAATCATCTTTTCAGCTACAGTTTGGATCACATCATAAATATCAAAGGATCCTTCCTCTTGTGCTATCCTCGCCATAAAGATGATATGAAAGAGTAAATCCCCTAATTCCTCCTTTAAGCCTTTCTCATCACCTGCATCCAATGCCTCCAAGATCTCATAAGTCTCCTCAATGAGGAAGGGTTTAAGGCTATCTTTGGTCTGACGACGGTCCCATGGACACCCACCCTCCCCCCTTAACTGTGCCATGATATTTACCAAATCATCAAATCCCTTTTTCTCCATATTGCCTCCTCTTTTTTCAGATTAAGGTAATATTCGTAGATTTGCAAGGCAGAAAGAGCAGAAGTAATTTAGACAATCTTATTGTGGATAATCATCGGCTGATATGATAGTATCTTACCCGCAGGGGGAAAGATGAAAGAGGCTTACCTCTATGAGAAGTTGCCTGATGGAAAGGTCCGTTGTTATTTGTGCAACCATCACTGTGTTATCACCGAAGGGAAAAAGGGGCGCTGCCATGTCCGTGAGAACCGAGAAGGGGTTCTCTACTCTCTAGTCTACGAAAGACTCATCTCAGCCAATGTCGATCCCATTGAGAAAAAACCCCTCTTTCACTTCTTGCCAGCGAGCGGGGCCTTTTCTATCGCTACAGTGGGATGTAACTTTCGCTGCCTGCACTGTCAGAACTATAGTATTTCCCAGATGCCCACTGAGGAGGGAAGGATCACTGGCGAGAAGGTATCATGCGAGGAGATCGTCTCACTTGCCCTTAAGTACAAATGTGCCAGCATCGCATATACCTATACCGAACCCACCATCTTCTATGAATACGCCTATGATACCGCCCGAAGCGCCCATAGAAAGGGAATAAAGAATATCTTTGTCACCAATGGATTCATGTCTTCAGAGGCCTTGGAGATGATCGCCCCTTATTTAGATGGGGCAAATGTAGACCTGAAATCCTTCTCGGAGGAATTTTACCAGAGGATCTGTGGAGCAAAATTGAAACCTGTACTAGAAGGGATCAAAAAGATGAAGGAGCTAGGGATCTGGGTGGAGGTCACTACCCTGATCATACCTACCTTGAACGACTCAGAGGAAGAATTGAGGCAGATCGCCCGTTTTATTCTCTCTGTGTCTCCAGAGATCCCCTGGCACGTTACCGCCTTCTACCCCACCTATAAGATGCTGGATAAGCCGCGGACATCCACAATGATCATAAAGAGGGCCAGAGATATCGGCCTGGAAGAAGGCTTGCGATATGTCTATTCAGGAAACATCCCTGGAGAAGAAGGGGAGAATACCTATTGTTATAATTGTAAGGACTTGCTCATCCGTCGTTGGGGATTCCAAATTTTAGAAAATAAGATCAGAGAGGGGAAGTGTCCTCGTTGCGGAACCCCCATCGACGGGGTGCAGATGTAGAACAGGGCAAATTATGTATGGGGAAAAAAGAGAGAAAAACATCTGGGCCATAGGAGGGGGAAAAGGGGGGATTGGCAAAAGCTTCGTGGTCGCCAATCTTGGTATAGCCCTGTGCGAACGTGGCAAAGAGGTGATTTTGGTCGATGCCGATCTAGGGGGTGCTAACCTCCACACCCTTTTGGGAATCACCTATCCCACTATTACCCTAGATGATTTTATAAGAAAGGAGGTCAGAAATATCGAGGACGTCCTTGTGGAAACAGAGGTCCCTCATCTCAAATTGATCAGTGGATCCCTAGATATATTGACAATGAGCAACCCCAAATATACTCAAAAGCAAAGGGTTATCCGCCACATCTATTCCCTAGACGCAGATTACATCATCATCGATTTAGGGGCAGGGTCATCTTACCATGTCCTCGACTTCTTCCTCGTCTCCGAGAGGGGGATCTTTCTCATCACCCCCGAGCCGACGTCTCTCGAGAATGCCTACAGGTTCCTGAAAGGGGTCTTCTTTCGCAAGCTGAGAAACTTGACCTCCCAATATGAGGTCAAAAAAATCATCGAGTTGGCCATGGACCGCGGCAATCCCGAAGGTATAAAGACGCCTTTTGATCTTCTTGAGCGAGTGGAGGGAATAGACAGGGAGATGGGGGCTCTGTTGAAAGAGGAAATCAGGCGCTTTCGGCCACAATTGATTGTCAACCAAGTGAGAAACCGCGCTGAGGCTGAGATTGGGTTCTTCGTCAAAAGCGCATGTCGAAAATATTTTGGCATTGAACTCAGCTACTTGGGCTACATCTTCTATGACCATAACGTCTACCTCTCCATACAAAAAGGACGCCCCCTTCTATTGAACCACCCTACCTCAGACGCAGCTAGATGCATTAGAGATATTACCTCTAAATTAATCAACGGAGGAGAGCTAAGTTGGTCTCTTCGATGAAAACTTGGAGGGATCAGAATTATTACGAAATCCTTGAGGTTGATCCTCAGGCCACTGATGAGGAAATACGTATTGCGTATGAGAAACTAAAGACCACCTATAGCCCCAGCTCCCCAGGAATATACGCTCTGTTCACACCACAAGAGATGAAGGAGATCCTTGCCAAGGTAGAGGAGGCCTATCGGGTTTTGAGCAATCCGAGAAACCGTAATGAATATGACCTTATGTTAAGGGGAGAAAAAACAGAAGTGACCATTCCTGCCCCTGCCCCTGCTATCTCCCTTCATCGACATCTTGGCCCAGCGGAGCTAAGGGAAGCTCTAGGAGGTGAAGAGGGGCCCTTTTCAGGGGAAAATCTGCGTAAAATTCGTGAATACCTCTCTTTGGAGGCAGACGAAGTAGCAAGAGAAACGAAAATAGGCAGAAATAACCTCAGCTCTATCGAGGAAGAAGACATAAATTCCCTTCCCGCTCTGGTATACCTAAAGGGGTTTTTGAAAGCCTATGCGAAGGTTTTGGGGCTTGATCCGTATAAAGTTATCGAAGACTATCTCGCGCGGATAACCCGAAAGGGCTATCAGAGAGAATAATAAACAAATGGAAATTGAGATCAGAGAAGTTCCTCTATCTTTTCCCGTAGTCTTTTCATAAGTGAATCGCTAAAACCTATAAGCCTTTCCTTAATGACCCCTTTCTTGTCCACCACGATCGTAGTTGGGATATGACGAATCCTATAGGCCTTTATTACCCCCTCATTTCCCAACAGGACAGGATAATTGATGTCCATATCGGCGATAAAGGAATATAGAGGAGGCAGAGGACTGCTCCAAGATAATTCCAAGTACCACTAACCCTCTTCCCTTATATCTGCGGTAGATATCGCGCAGGTGCGGGATGGAGGCTCTACATGGGGGACACCAAGTAGCCCAAAAATCGATAATTACCGCCTTGCCCCGAAATTGTGAAAGGGCTATTTCTTCGCCTCTTAGGTCTTTTAATAAAAAATCGGCTGCAGGGGTACCAATACTACCAGATACCCTCTCTGTGGTACAACCCCAGAGGGAAAAGGAAATCAAGGTAAAGACAAGAAAAATAATCCCCCACTGGCCTAGCTTCCCTAATTTAGACCTTTCTCTTGACCACATAGTCGGCCATTTCGAAAAGGGCCTCCCTCTCCGGAGAAGGAGGCAGGGTCCATAAACTCTTTTTCCCCTCGTCTATACATCGCTGGGCCTTGGCGAAGGTATATTCTATACCTTTATACCTATCAATAAAAGAGAGTACCTTCCGCAAGCCATCATAAGAAAACTCATCGCCTAAAACAACCTCTTGAATTTCCTTCTTCTCATATGCAGTACATTGCCTTAAGGTGTGTATAAGGGGCAAGGTAATCTTTCCCTCTTTCAGGTCACTGCCTATCTCCTTTCCAAGGGTTTCTCTCTCCCCAATGTAATCCAGACAATCGTCCACCAGCTGAAAGGCGATCCCCACCTGAAGCCCATAGTTAGCTAGGGCTTCTTCCACCTCCAGTGGTGCCTTTCCCAAAATGGCACCTATGCGGGCGGCAGCAGAAATCAGGATGGCCGTTTTATTAATGATCAACTCCATGTTTTCTTCCTCGGTTATGGAAAGGTCCGCTGTCTTTACCAGTTCCATGGTCTCCCCTTCAGCCAAAGCAGTGGTGGCCGATGCCAAGGTCTGCAAGATCTTCAGATCCCCTACCTCTACCATCATGGCAAATGACCTTGAGAAGAGAAAGTCACCCACCAATACACTGGCCTCATTTCCCCAAAGGGTATTGGCTGAGGCACTCCCTCTTCTGACCTCGGCATTATCAATCACGTCGTCATGAAGAAGGGTAGCGGTGTGGATAAATTCAACAACTCCTGCTAAAGAGATATGATCCTCACCTCTATAACCACATAGTCTAGCGGACAGTAGAAGGAGAGAGGGACGAAATCTCTTGCCGCCACCCATAACCAGGTGTTTCGCTACCTTAGTAATGAGGGGGACACGGGAGGAAAGTCGATTTTCAAACTTCTCCTCAACTTTTTGCAGATCCTCATTTATCAGTTCAAGGACCTTCTCCATCTCTATCCTTTATCTTCCTTAGGCCTTTATACTAAAACCCCCCTTCCTTGTCAAAACCTTTTTGGGCCCTTGTCCGAAGCCCTAATCTATGATAAGGGAGATCTTAAAAGATTAAACAGTCAGGCGGAGGTCCTTCTGTGCAATCTCCTTAAAATGACTAAATGAAAGGAAAGGAGGCCGAAAATGAAAGAACTATCGCCAGAAGAAAAATGGAAGCGATGTCGTGCTGCCCTTTCCATGCTGTTGGGAACCTCACTCGATGCCGTCAAAAAGCGATATGGGAGGAAGGGATTGGAAATTATAGCACAGGCCTGGGAAGAGAACAATCAGAAGGCCGCTCGTAGATTAATGGAGCTGGTGGGAGAGGAAGAAGCAAGTTTGGCGACGGTGGCCAAAATTATCGACTTCACCGATGCCATCTATGGGGTAGAGGGGGAATGGAAGGAGATTACCCCCACCCGCGCAGTGAAGATTGAGACAACATGCCCCATAGCCAAGAACTTCCCCGAAGAAATGTGCACCCTCTGTTTTGCGAGCTCGATGCAGGGAATAGCCAAGGGGGTAACGGGAAATCCAAAGGTGAGGTGTCGAATGCCCAAATCTATACCAAATGGGGATGGATATTGTGAAATCATTCTGGAGATGGCTGAATGAAAAGAATTACCTTTAAAGAGATTGACACCGCCAGAAAGACTTTAGAATTAGAAGAAGAGGCCTCCTTGGAAGAAATCAAAAGGGCCTATCGAAGACTGAGCAAGAAATACCATCCTGATTCTTGCCACCAGCAGAGGGTGCATTGCGAAGAGGTGATTAAGAAGATCAATTGGGCCTATGAAATAATTATGGCCTATATCCGCAGCTACCGATATTCCTTTCGCAAAGAAGAGGTGCAGAGAAATGACCCCCATTATGCCATAGGCAGATTCTACGAAGGCGGGATATGGGGACCTGGTCGATGAGCGAATTGTTCGACAAAAAGGTGGCCGAGAGCTATGATCTTTGGTATGAAACCAAAAGAGGAGCCCGTTACGACCTGTACGAAAAGAAACTGATGGTTCGCTTGCTCAGCCCTCAGAGGGGAGAAACACTATTGGACGTTGGTTGTGGCACGGGGAATCTCCTTCTCTTCCTCAATAATACAGGGGTTAAAACAGTAGGCATAGATCCTTCCCCATATATGCTAGGGAAGGCAAGAGGAAAGCTAAGGGAGAAAACCCCGCTTGTGCAAGCTCGGGCCGAAGAACTCCCCTTCAAGGATAAAAGTTTCGATATGCTGATTTTGGTTACTACCTTAGAATTTGTCGATGACCCCCGACAGGCAATAAAAGAGGCCTTCCGAGTCACTAGGGAACGGATCTTCTTGGGGGTATTAAATGCCTTCTCTCCTTTAGCCGTTTTTAGGAGGGTAAGGGGTAAGTTCAAGCGAAGCATATATAACCGCGCTCGTTTTTATTCTCTATGGGGACTGACGGCCTTGATCAGATCCTCTATTAGCAGCCTCACCTACCGACTCCGTTGGGCAGGGCTTCTCCCTTTCCCTTTAAATCCATTCAGTTCCTTCTTGGGGGTAATAATATACTTGAACAAAGACAACGGTGAATCAAGCAAAAAATGAAGACACAGTGGATATCGTATTCACCCCCTTTTTCAATATAGCTTTTATATAGCCTTTTTTCTAACCCCATATTATATGAGAGGGAAAGTTATTACTTCCTATTTTATCTAAAAACCACCTGCAGGTGGTTTCATTGACATTTGTCGAGAGAAGGGGTATAGTTTCTGTATTTAAAGGTAGTTATCCTCTAGATGGCCACCAATGAAAAAATCGGTTTTCTTTCTTTACACCCTGTATTTCTCCGGGGGATTACCTTTTTTTTATGATTTTGGGGAGGGCGGATCATTTCGCATCTGTATTTGTACAGACTTTTCACCCCTTTGCTCACATTCCCCTATATTTTTTACAAAAGCTCTTACCTTCCGGCCTATAGTGCTTTGGCCTAAGGAGGATAAATAGATGAAGATCCCCCTATTGGACCTTACCAGACAATTACCCAAAATAAGGGAGAAACTCTTCCAAGATTGGTCTCATGTCTTGGAAACCATGAAACTACTCAATGGAGAAAATTTGGCGGCCTTTCAGGAGGAGATAGCTGCCTATATGGGGTCAAGGTATGCCCTGGGGGTAGCCTCCGGCTCTGACGCCCTTCTTTTGGGGCTGGTAGCATGTGGCATCGGGGAAGGAGATGAGGTAATCCTCCATGCCAATGCCTTCGTCGCTGCCGTTGAGGCGGTCAAGTGGACCGTCGCTCAACCCGTTCTTGTGGATATCCACGAGACCGATTTTCGTCCTGCAACCGACCAAATCCAAGATAGCATCAATGAGAGGACAAAAGCCCTGTTGGTCGTCCAC
>QMLM01000045.1 GCA_003646745.1 Deltaproteobacteria bacterium
CAAAGATCCGCTGCAGATCCTCCTTGGCGATCCCTACTCCCGTATCTGAAACCTCAATATTGACCACACCATTGCCTCTATTCCCCTTCACCTTCAATTCCACCTCGCCTCCCGGAGGGGTGTATTTTATGCCGTTCTCCAACAAATTCAAGATGAGTTGTCGCAGACGCAGAGGGTCACCTTCTACTTTAGTGGAACCGTCGTCCATGAACTTTAATGAAATACCCTTCTGCTGGGCCAGCAGCTGGAGATCTTCCCATACCTCACGGGCAAGACAGGAGAGGTCAACCTCCTCTCGCTCCAACTTGAACTCCCCCATGTCCGCCCTGGAGAGGGTAAGCAGATTTTCTACAATACGGGACATGCGGTCTATTTCCTCAAGGTTACTAGCCAATATCCTCCGATACTCCTCGACAGCCCTCTTCTTCTTAAGCCCCACCTCCACCTCCCCTTTTAGGATGGTCAAAGGGGTCTTGAGCTCATGAGAGGCATCAGCGGTGAAGCGTTTTACCTGCTGAAAAGACTCCTCCAGCTTGGCGATCATCTCGTTGAAGGTCGAAGCAAGCCTGCCTATCTCATCGTTTACCCTCTTTATCCTTATCCTTTGGCTGAGATCACCCGAGCCGATCCGACGGGCGATCTGGGTGATTTCGTCCACAGGCCTCAGGGCCTTATTGGCCAGAAAGATCCCTCCCACACTGGTTACCAACAAGGCGGCTGGAACGGCAATTACCAAAATAAGCAGAAGTTGATGAAGAGCCTCTTCCACTCCCTCTAAGGAACTGCCCACTTGTACAATCCCTACCATCCTCCCATTCTCGATAATGGGCAGAGTCACCACACGCAAAGGGTACTCCCCCATGACCCTGATGGTCTCGAAGGTCACCTTCCCCCTAGCAGCCTCCTTTAAGGTATTAACGCGAATGGGAATCCTTACATTCCTCAGGTTGGTCGACTTGCCTCCGATCCTGCCCGACTCGTCCAATACCTGGATAAACCTCCCCAAAGGCCTTATTCCGAAGTGCTCCGTCATGATTCGATCTATATCAGCTATGGTAAGGCCTCCCCCCAGGGGGCTGCGAACAGAGGAGGCGATGACCTCCGCCATTGTCTTAATCTTATTGTCCAATCCTTTATAAAGACTGTCGGCCAGGGTAAAATAAAGAAACAGGCTGAAGGTGGTAAGGATAATCCCGAGGATCATCACATACCAAAGGGTGAGCTTAAACTTTACGGTCTTAAAAAACATCCGCCCTATCCCTTCAACATATAACCCACTCCCCTGATGGTGTGGATTAACTTGTGAGCAAAACCCATGTCAACCTTTTTACGCAGATGATTTACATATACGTCAATGACATTGGTCATAGGATCAAAATGGTAGTCCCAGACATGTTCCGAGATCATTGTCCTGGTCACTACCCGGTTGGCGTGGCGCATCAGATATTCTAGCAATGCATACTCCTTGGCCGTAAGCTCGATCTGCTTCCCCCCCCTGCTGACCTTGTGGGTTAGTGGGTTCAACACAAGGTCGGCCACCTTCAACTCCCCCAAGGGCTCCCGTTCTCTCCTCCTGAGCAAGGCCCTCACCCTAGCCAGCAGTTCAGCGAAGGCAAAGGGCTTGGTCAAATAATCATCACCCCCGGCATCGAGCCCTCTTACAATATCCTCAACGGAGTCCTTGGCGGTCAACATCAGCACAGGAAGGCTCAGTCCCTTTCCCCTCACCCTCCTTAATACCTCCAGACCATCTATTTTGGGAAGCATGATATCTAAGATCACCATATCATAATCATTAACTTCCAGCATATAAAGGGCCTCTTCACCATCGTAGGCACAATCTACGATGTAATATTCCTCTTCCAAACCCTTTTGAAGAAAACTGGCCACCTTCTTCTCGTCTTCTACTACCAAGATACGCATGACAAAAATTTTTGCCTTTAGAACCAAATTTTATTATTATGTTCATTCTTAAAAAATGCAAGAGGTTTTTGCCCAAGCAAAATTCCCTTGCTTAAGGGACCCTTTTATGTTATAGAGATTGTCTCTATAAAATACCAAAACAACGGGGAAGATCGGGCCATGGATGTGATGAGCTTGGAGATGAAGGAGGAGCGCAACCAGCTTCTCAGGGAAACGGTGAGAAAAATCGCCTCTGCAAAGGTAGCCAAGAGGGCGGCGGAAATAGATGCGGCGGGGGTTTTCCCATGGGATATGGCGGAGCTGTTCGCTCAACAGGGGTTCCTTTCCGTGATGCTTCCCGAAAGCTACGGAGGAATGGATGGGGATATTACCGCCTTCTGCATCATAGCGGAGGAAATCGCCTATGCTTGTGGCTCAAGCTCTTTGATGATCTTGGCTCACTCCGTCGGCCTGATCCCCTTAATGGTGGCCGGCAATGAGGAACAGAAGAAGAGGTTCTACGAACGTGTGGCAAAAGATCATGCCCTAGCTGCCTTTGCCTTGACAGAACCAGAAGCGGGATCTGATGCCTCTGCTATTAAGACCACCGCAGAGCTGGAGGGGGATTATTACATCTTAAACGGGAGGAAGTCCTTTGTTACTAATGGTGGGGCGGCTGAGCTATACGCCGTCTTTGTCACCACTAGACCAGGAGAGAGGACCAGAGGGATTTCGGTCTTCATGGTGGAGAAGGATACCATGGGGCTCACTATTGGCAAAAGGGAAGAGAAGATGGGGATGAGGGGCTCTGATACCACAGACCTTATCTTCGAGAACGCCGTGGTCCCCAAGGAAAACCTCTTGGGAGAAGAGGGGAAAGGATGGGAGATCGCGATGATGACCCTCAATCTCTCTCGCCCTGCCATCGGGGCCCAGGCGGTGGGAATCGCGCAGGGGGCGTTGGATTTTGCCCTAGACTATGCCAACAAAAGGGTTCAATTCGGACAAAAGCTGGCCGATTTTCAAGGGGTACAGTTTATGCTGGCAGATATGGCCATGCAAATAGAGGCTGCCAGGGCCCTGGTCTACAAGGCTGCGGCCTTATTGGACCAGAGGGTTTACGAAAGGGATCGGATGTCCGCCATTGGGGTGGACAAACTCTCGGCCATGGCCAAGTGTTTTGCCTCCGATGTAGCCATGCGGGTGACCACCGATGCCGTACAGATCCTAGGCGGTTATGGGTATCTCAAGGACTACCCTGTTGAGAGGATGATGCGAGACGCCAAGGTCACCCAGATCTTCGAAGGCAGCAATCAGATACAGAGGGTTATCATAGCCAGGAATCTGCTGAGAAGGTTCTGGGATAAAAATCTTGCCTAAAGAGATACAGGTCGATCCAGAGCTGTGCTGTGGCTGCATGCTCTGTAGCCTGATATGTTCTGCCCTACAACACAAATCGTTTTGGCCTGCCAAGGCATTTATCAATATTGAAGGAGACCTCCACGAGGCCCGTTTTTCCATCAATTTTGAGCCGGAGTGCGAGAGGTGCTTAGCATGTGTCAAGATATGCCCTACGGGAGCCCTGCAAGGGGGGGAAGATGATCAAGCTACTCAACGTTGACCTTACCTCCCAAAAGGCCTGGGTGGAGGAGATGGAGGCCCTGCGCCGAAGCTATATCGGAGGGGTAGGTATCAACGCTCGGCTGGCCTACGACCTCATACCTCGGGGGGCCGATCCATTGGGTGAGCAGAACGTTCTCATCTTGGGAGTAGGTCCTTTTGTGGGAACAAACATCCCCACCGCCTGCCGGACAGAGATCACCGCTAAGTCACCTCTTACCGGTCTGCTGGGTACCAGTAGTTCTGGCCTCTATTGGGGCGCACAGCTCAGGTACGCTGGTTTTGATCACATCGCCATTTTCGGCCGCTCATCCTCTCCGGTTTATCTCCTGATTAAAGATAGCGAGGTCCAGATAAAAGATGCTTCCCACCTCTGGGGAAAGAGCACCTGGGAAACCGTGCAGAGCTTGCGCCGCCAGGAAGGAGAAGGGTTGCAGGTGGCCTCTATCGGGAAAGGCGGAGAAAATAAGGTACGCTTCGCTTCCATCCAGAACAACCTTCATCACGCCTGGGGCAGGACAGGGCTGGGTGGGGTCATGGGCAGCAAAGGGCTAAAGGCAATAGCGGTATGGGGTGAACTTCCCCTAGAGGTTTATGATCTTCGTGAAACCCTCAGATTTGCCCAACTGATAACTAAACGGATTTCCGAAGATGATTCCTTTGGCTACACCAGGAGATATGGTTCCATGGTCGCCGCCGATCCCTACAATAAATTGGGGGCACTGCCTGGCTACAACTTTACCCGAGGCTACCTAGAGGGTTGGGAGGATACTAGGGGAAGGCGCACCTTCGGCCAACGGTATAAAGAGAAGGACTTAGCCTGTTTTGCCTGCCCCATTGCCTGTACCCATTGGTCTCGGGTGAAGGAAGGGAAATACCTTGGCTATCAATTCCATGGTCTAGAAATCACTTACGACCTGGAGTTTGGGGCAAAGTTAGGCATCGACTCCATCCCTGAGATCTCCCTTTGTGTGGATCTATGCGACCAGTACGGCCTGGATATAATATCCACCGCCGGTGTTATCTCCTTCCTAATCGAGTGCTACCAAAATGGGTTGGTAGAACAAAAGGAAATAGGGACAGAAATAGATTGGGGTTATGTCGAGGGAGTACGCCGACTTATCGAGATGATCGCCTATCGAGAGGGCATAGGGGACTTGCTGGCCGAGGGGGTACGTCGGGCGTCGGCCAAAATAGCGGGAAGTGAAAGATACGCCATGCACATCAAGGGGGGAGAGATCCCCGTGCGGGACCCCCGGGGAAAGTGGGACGTTTGGTCCTTGGGTTACCTCACAAACATAAGGGGAGGAGACCACCTCCGTACTAGGTCCCCTGCCGAATATCTCCTAGGAGGAACCAGGAATCACTTGGAAGAGGAGTTGGGGGTCTCTGAGGAATTTATTGAGAAAATGGATCTCCCCCACCGGCTCAAGGAAGAGATCTTTGGCCGAGTGCCACATAAGGTCGATATCCCCAAGATGGCGAAATATGCCGAGGAGATCATTACCCTGATCAATGCCACTGGGATCTGCATCAGGCCGCCGGTGCTCAGGACCTTTGGTCCTGAGCTGTTTAGCCAGGGATTGCACGCCACCTTGGGTCTAAAATTAAGCCCCGAAGAGGTCTTGCGCGCAGCGGAGAGGATTTGGAACCTGCAGCATCTTTTCAACCTGAGGGAGGGAGAAAGGATAGAGAGTTGGACCTTCCCCGATCGTTTTTACCAGGAAGATGCAGGCAGGGGGGCCTTGTCTGCCGAGAAGGTGGAAGAGACGTTAAGAAGGTATTTTCTCGCCAGGGGATGGGACCCGGAGACAACTCTTCCCAGCAGCGAGAAACTGCAGGAATTAGGGCTCGTAAGCGAAGGAGGGCAACTAAGGGATGGACCTTTATGAGGTGAACTTCCAATCCGTCGTATCACCCTATCGGGGCGAGCTGATTATCCCCTTTCGCGAGGTCACCGTCCGCAAGCTGCAAAAACTCCCGAGAGAGGTAAAGATAGAGGGGGAAATTAAGTGTTACAGGCTGCGGGAATTTGTGGCCACGGCCTTGGGGGAGGCGATATTCTTTGCACGATTGGGAACCATGGACAGAGAAAGAGGAACCCTCCCCGTCGATGCCCTTATCACCTTTACCTTTATCCTGCTGGAGATGAAGGAGGAAGACTTCTTCAGAAGGTTTACCTCGGAGGAGTTCGTCATCGATCAGAGCTTCTTGGATCTGGCCACAAATAGTGGGATAAGGTTGGCTCAGTTTGAAGAATTTGACCATTTCCTAGTTCAGCGGGTAAAAGAACAGGACGTCCCCAGGGTAATTAAAGGTCATTATCATTACCTTAAAAAACCCATCTTCTTTCGCGTTCGGTGATGATTTCATCGGGGCAAAAAGGTCTCAATGCCCCCTTTCTCCCCATCACCGTCGCCCTCGTCTCAGGCATCTGGGTGGGTGAACACATCTCTGTAGCTGCCTCCCTTATTGCCTTGGGAACAACTGTCCCCCTGTCCTTCTTTCTGCGCTACTGGAATAAAAATATAGCTAAGCTGCTTGCGCTGGCCTCTTTACTAGCCTTCGGGGCCCTCCTTATCCATCTCAAACTCTACCACAACCTAGTGCCCCACCACATCTCAAAGATCCCTGATGGCAGGGAAGTAACCTTGAGGGGCACCATCTACCGGCCACCCCAGAGAAAAGGAGAAAAGATCATCTTATATCTGCTGGCCGAGGGAATCTGCGAAGGAAATAAACTTACCCCATCCACAGCAAAGGTGAGAATCAGCATCAAAGACCCCTCATTAAGATTGCGATATGGCCATCGGCTTCGCTTAAAGGCCAAGCTCTACCGGCCCCGCAATTTTCGCAACCCCGGCTCATTTGACTACGAGGGGTACTTGCGGCGCCAAGGAGTACTGGTCACAGCGTATGTCCGAAGAAAGGATCAGGTTCAGATCCTAGACAGGGAAGGAGGGAGTGTTCTTTTGCGCTGGTTTGACCGCCGGCGTGAGGAAATAGAGGCTTTCCTCGACAAAAATACTTTAGCTCCTGGCAAGGGATTTCTAAAAGCGCTGCTTATCGGGGAAAGAGGGGAGGTCCCTAAGGAGATCAGGGAAACCTTCATCGAAGCTGGAGCAGTCCATATCCTGGCCATCTCAGGGCTGCACCTAGGGATCATCGTCACCCTGGTCTTCTTCTGTGCCCAAGGGCTCCTCAGATCATCGGAGCGTATCCTGCTCCGCTATGATATAAAAAAGATCGCCGCCATAGCCACCTTTCCACCACTGCTTTACTATATCCTCATTACCGGCTCCCCTATTTCCACCATCAGGGCGGGAATTATGGCCTCCTGCTTCCTGGTGGCCATCCTCCTAAACAGGTACAGGAATCCCCTCAATACCTTGGCCTTTGCTGCCTTCCTCATACTGCTTATCTCCCCCACCTCTCTCTGGGATCCTTCCTTTCAACTCTCCTTCTGCTCGGTACTCGGGATCATCCTGCTCGTGCCTCCCCTATACCGACGCCTTTTCCCTCCAGATTCCTTGTCCTTTTTAACCAGCAATAAATGGGAAAGAGTAAAAAGAGGAATAACCCTGTCCCTGCTCGCCTCTTTTGCCGCCATTGTGGTCACCTCCCCGTTGGTGACCCTTCATTTTCACCGCTTATCCACTATGGGTCTTATATCCAACTTGATAATCATCCCCTTGGTCGGGTTGGGAATCCTCCCTTTGGGGCTCCTTTCCCTCCCCTTTATCCCCATCTTTCCAACCGTGGGGGCCTTTTTAATAAGGTTGGCCGCCGAATTGTCCTCCGGTGGAATAAGGGCAATGGAGTTCATCTCGTCCCTGCCCTTCGCTTCTTGTTACCTACCAGGGGCCACCTCCTGGGAGATGATCCTTTTCTACTCCTTTATCGCCACCCTCCTTTGGATCAAGAGGCCGTCTTTCAGGAAGACCACCCTGGGCCTTATTGTTCTTCTTATGTTATTCAACCTTTCATATTGGGGGATGAAAGGCCTTTGGGAAAGGAGGATGCGGATCACCTTTCTCGATGTAGGACAAGGGGACTGCGCCCTGGTGGAATTCCCCAGGGGGAAGAGGATGTTGATCGACGGCGGGGGACTTTATGGGGACTTTGACGTAGGGGAAAAGGTGGTAGCTCCCTTCCTATGGAAAAGACGCATCTTGAGAGTGGATTATCTGGTCTTGACTCATCCCCAACCTGACCACTACAAAGGCCTTATCTTCGTGGCCCAACACTTCCGGGTGCGTGAGTTCTGGCACAATGGAACGACAGTTTCTGCCCAGACCTATCAAAAACTTCTACAAATCATAAAGACCAAGGGGATCCGCATGGTTAAGGTACAGGATGGATTTACCCGCTCTATTAAAGGAGCCCGGGTACAAGTCCTCCATCCACCCAAGGAGTGGACAACTAGGGCAGCAAAGGGGAAGAATTGGTTAAACAATAACTCCTTGGTATTAAAGATCTCCTTTGGGAGTCATAATCTGCTGTTCACCGGGGACATAGAGCAGGAAGCAGAGGCAAGGCTCCTCAGGGCGGGCAAGCAGTTAAAGGCCCAGTTGATCAAAGTCCCTCATCACGGAAGCAGGACATCCAGCACCTACTATTTCGTAAAGGAGGTTGCACCACTATATGCTGTAATCTCGCTGGGCTTCAGAAACCCCTTTCACTTTCCGAGCGACAGGGTTGTAAGCAGATACAAAGGGCTCGGCTGCCGCATCTTGCGCACCGACCTGGATGGAGCGATCATGGTGGCAAGCGATGGCAAAAGGTTAAAGGTAAGGACCTACCAGGGCTTATGAACCTTGCGCAGGGGAAACCGTTTACCATTGAGCAGAAGGAAGTATTCGTCCGCCCTCTGGTCGTAGCTGGCGTGTTGGGCCACTTGGTAAAAGGGGAGGCGTAAAAACCTGGCAGGAAACCTCCCCCCCTTCACCAGACAATATGGGACGTTTCCCTCAGCGATTCGGAAGGTATCCAAATCCAATCTCTCCTGGGTTCCATCATTGAGACGGATCAAAAAGGCCTCCTCTCCATCCTTGACCAGTTCAGCACCTTCTACCAGAAATACAGTATCTTCCACCTCCAAGTATTCCCTCTCATCCCCTATCTGCAAGTAATAACCACGCTCATCGAGACCGAGGTGTTCATAGAAGAGGAAGAGGATATCTTTGCGGATGATTTCCCTGCCCTGGAAGTACCATTTTCCATCTTTGTCCACCTTGATGGCAGGACCTCCCATCATACCGACATCCCTTTCGTTGGCAAGAGTTACTCCCGTATCTTGGCCAGTTCTCTGGACCTCTGGGTGGCGGAGGCTACGGCCTCGATCAAGGCACTCCTGAACCCTTTGGCTTCCAACGAGGCGATCCCTGCTATAGTGGTCCCTCCGGGGGAGGCCACTCTATCCTTCAACTCAGCCGGGTGCTCACCTTGCTCCATGAGGAGTCTGGCGGTCCCCAGAACCGTCTGGGTCGCCAAATCCAAGGCCTCCCTCCTCGGCAATCCCATCTGTACCCCCCCATCCGCCAAGGCCTCAATGAAGAGGGCGCAATAGGCGGGACCACTCCCACTCATGCCGGTCACGGCATCCATCAACGCCTCCGACAGGACCACAGTCCTGCCCAGGGCACCGAATATCTCCTGGGCCAACTCCAGGTCTTCGGCAGAGGCTTCCCCCCCTTGAGAGAGGGCGGTAGCGGATTCCAATACCAAAGCGGCGATATTAGGCATCGCCCTAATGAGGCGTAACTGTTTGCCCGCAACAGAAGAGATAACCTTAAGGGAAACCCCAGCGGCGATGGAAATGAGGACTTTGGAGGAGTCCAGAATTGGGGCTATCTCCGCCAATACCTCCTTTATGTCTTGGGGTTTGACAGCCAAGATGACAATATGGACCC
>QMLM01000046.1 GCA_003646745.1 Deltaproteobacteria bacterium
AGAAAGGGAATACCTTCTAAAGGATTTTTATGCGAGAAGAGTAGGGTCGAACAACGCTGGTTTGTGAGAGAAATCATCATAAAGATGGCAGAGATCTCAGGGGTAGGAAATAAGGCCTTTATAGATGAGAAGATAAGGGAACTGAGAGGTAACGGAAATGAAGACAAGAACATAGCGGTGGAATTGGGGATACTTACTCCCTTAAGATTTGACAAGGAAAATTTGCCGTTGATCTTTAAGGTGCCCCAAGATCCTTCAGATATAATTTCCTTGAAGGGGAGGATCGATCAGTTAATAAGATCTATCCCCCGAAAACCCACGCTCGATGACTTCATAGAAAAGGTCCCCAAAGAACTGAGACCTACAGAAGAGCAGATAGAGGAAGTCCGTCGCCTTGCAGACAAACTCAGAGGACTAGAGGTCACCCATTTTAACTCGACAAAATACGGTGGAGGAGTAGCAGAGATACTACATTGGCTTGTGCCTTTGATGAATAGCATTGGTGTCAAAACAAATTGGGTAGTTGTAAGGCCTAAAGACCCGAGGGAATTCTTCCCCATTACAAAAACCTTCCATAATGCTTTACAGGGGGTGCCCTCTACGCTTACCAAAAGGATTGAAGAAATCTATCTGAAGGAATCCGAGTATATGTTTGAAAAACTCTCAAAAAGAGAAAAGATAAGAGGAGATATATTAATTTGCCACGACCCCCAACCTTTGGCTACCGTTTCTTATGCCGAGGTGAAGAAGGTATGGAGGGCCCATATTGACCTATCATCTCCCCAGAAAGAGTTTGTAGATTTTCTCCTGCCATTTATTGAACAATACGATGCCTCCGTATTCCACTTTGAGGACTTCATCTTAAAAGAAATAGAAGGCAAGATGCCCATCTACTTAATTCCTGCAGGGGTTAATTTTTTGACCCCGAAGAATATGGAGTTGCCCTCTGAATTTTGCTCCTATGTCCTCAAAAGCTTCGACATTGACAAAAATAAACCCATCATCCTACAGATATCCCGCTTTGATCGGTTTAAGGACCCAAAGGGGGTTGTAGAGGCCTTTGAGAGTGCACGCAGTGAACTGCTAAAGGAAGGTTTAAATATTCAGCTTGTTTACGCCGGGAATATGGCAAAAGACGACCCTGAAGGTGGGAAGATCTTATCAGATCTAATAAGTGGTTTAGGGGCCAAGAAAAGGCGCTTGCACAAGAGGGAATTCATCCCTAAATCCGTGATATGGAGGGTGGGAGAACCCCCTTACATCTTTATAATAAATTTAGGGGCTACCCCTTTAGTAGAGAACGCGCTGGTGATAAACGCCCTGCAAAGAGTTGCTACTATCATCCTGCAGAAATCTCTGAGAGAAGGCCTGGGGTTGACCATTTTGGAGGCAATGTGCAAAGGGAAAGCGGTTATCGTAGGAAATGTGGGTGGCCCAGCCTACTTGATCAAAGAAGATGGGCTTTATGGATATGGCGTGGGTTATAAAGATGAAAAGGGGAATTTGCACTACTCTTCCGAGGAGACAGCAGGAAAGATCTTAAAATGTTTTACAGAGCCCCACAAAACTTTAGAGATGGCACAGATGGCACAGAGGAATGTGGCCGTTAATTATTCAGCTATCCGCCACATTCTGGATTACCTCAAGCTTTTTGACGATGTTGTCAAAAATCCTTTTTAATATCGGTTAGCGCACCTTACTGCCAGGCGGAACCTGGCCCTCAGGTGTGAGCAGAATCGCCCTGCCCTCTACATCCACTGCAAGAATCATCCCCTGGCTCTCTACGCCGCGCAACTTCCTGGGCTCGAGATTGACTAGCACCGGAACCTGCTTTCCAACGAGCTGTTGCGCCGTATAGTGGGGAGCAATACCGGCAACCACCTGCCTCATCTCACCTCCCACATCAAGCTCTAGCCGCATCAATTTGTCAGTACCTTGAACCCTGTCGGCAGATCTTATCGTACCTATCCTTATATCAAGCCTCGCAAAATCATCAAAACTAACCATTTACCCTCTCCTAATCTTGTCACTAAAAATCTGCTTTATGACCGGGCATAGAAAATCGCTGTTAACCCTACGCAGAGAACGATGAAACACGCAACTAATATGTTCCCGGCGATTTCTGCCGCAGAGCCATCTTGGAGGACAAGATGCTCAAAGATTGGAAGCACAATACTAAAACCAACCAGGGCACAGACGCCGATAGCAAGAAGATACAATTGGAAGACATTACGAGTGCTTGATGAGAAGGTAGTCACAAATACCCCAAGAATCATCCCGAGGATGACCCCAACCAACGATAGCGAAAGGGCCATACCAATCCAGTTAGGATCCACAATCATATCCTCCCCAACTTAGGTCACATCACTGCCTCTGGGACCGCAGAAAAATTTCTGAATCCCTCATTTAAATGCGCAAAATGTGTGCCATGAATGACGGACATCTAGAAGTCTTTATAATTGCTTGTTTGTAAGTAAACTCAATGATTATACTTCACTGTATGCGACAATTTTTGTCAGCTTTTCTGACTTCTTTCGTCACTTAATCCTCGTCCAAATCCTTCAGGGATCCCCCTTTACTAAGTTCAATACCCCTCCCGCCTTGAGGATTTTAATCTCTCTAGGCTGTAGGTGGTGGATGAGTTTGATCACCTCCCCCTTGCTTTTGTTCTGTAGGACAACCTCTTGCCTCAAATCATCCAAGTATATTACCACCTGATCCCCTTCCTCAATCCTCTCATAGTCCTCTTTGGCAGAGAAAAGCAGGGGAATGACCCCAAAGTTTATCAAATTGGCCAAATGGATACGGGCAAAACTCAGGGCAATCACTGCCTTGACACCCAGATAACTAGGGGCCAGCGCCGCGTGCTCTCGGCTTGACCCCTGCCCATAGTTGGCCCCGCCAACAATGACCCCACCCCCCTTCTCTTTGGCCCGGCAGGAGAAAGAGGGATCAATTCCGGCGAAGGTGAACTCTGCTATGGCGGGGATATTGGAACGGAGGGCGAGAATCTTGGAACCTGCCGGCAGGATCTCATCGGTGGTGACATCATCGCCCAATTTTATGAGGACCTCCCCTTCTACCTTAGAGGGCATCTTCGGAAAATCCGGCAGAGGCTGAATATTGGGACCCCGCAGAATCTGTACTCCTTCGGGATGGGGGGAGGGTGGAATAATCAAATCTGCTCCCCTCCACACCCTCTTTGGCCAAGTGACCTTTATCTCCTCCCCTAAAGAGCGGGGGTCGGTTATCTCTCCAGTAAGGGCGGAGGCAACAGCGGTCTCAGGGCTGCAGAGGTAGATCTCAGCGTCTGGGGTGCCGCTACGTCCCCTGAAGTTCCTGTTGAAGGTCCGCAGTGTAACCCCTCCTGTAGGGGGAGCCTGTCCCATACCGATGCATGGACCGCAGGCGGGTTCCAAGATTCTCGCACCTGAGGCGATGAGTTGGCTCAATGCCCCCTTTTGAGCCAACATCTGCAAAACCCTGCGGGAGCCCGGTACAATGGCCAAGCTCACCTCTGGGTGGACCCTTTTCCCCTTTAGTACCTCGGCCACCTTCGCCAAGTCTTGATATGAGGAGTTAGTGCAGCTGCCGATGACGACCTGGTGTATCTTAACCCCCTCGACCTCCTTTACCTTACGGACGTTATCTGGACTGTGAGGAAGGGCTATAAGTGGCTCCAGTTGGGTTAGATCGATGGATAATCTATCGCTGTAGTGGGCGTCAGCATCGGGCTGCAAGGGTATCCAATCCCTTTCGCGCCCCTGAACCCTCAAGAAGTGCCGGGTCTGCTCATCGCTGGGGAAGATGGAAGTAGTAGCCCCTAGCTCCGCCCCCATATTGGCGATGGTACTCCTTTCAGGGACGCTCAGGGATTTTAGCCCCGATCCTCCATATTCCATGATCTTTCCCACTCCCCCCTTAACAGAGAGCCTCCTTAAGACTTCCAGAATTACGTCTTTGGCGGTCACCCATGGCGAAAGACACCCCAGGAGATCGATCCGGATGACCTCGGGCATAAAGAGAAAGAAAGGCCTTCCCGCCATGGCCAAGGCCACATCAATCCCTCCCGCTCCTATAGCCAACATCCCCAGACCACCGGCTGTAGGGGTATGGCTATCCGATCCTAAAAGGGTTTTGCCCGGCACGCCAAATCTTTCCAAGTGGACTTGATGGCAAATACCGTTGCCAGCAGGAGAGAAATATAGGCCATACCTTGCAGCCACCGTCCTTAAATAGAGATGATCATCAGCGTTTTCAAATCCAGTTTGCAGGGTATTGTGGTCGACGTAACTGACAGATAGTTCCGTAGCAACCCTATCTATCCCCATGGCCTCAAGTTCCAGGTAGACAAGGGTGCCAGTGGCATCTTGCGTCAAGGTCTGATCTATGGAAATGGCAATCTCCTCCCCTGGCATCAGGCGTCCTGAAACTAAATGGGGTGCCAGGATCTTCTCAACAAGGGTCTCCCCCACCGTCACCTCCTTGTTGTGGGTTTAAACTATAGTGAAAAAGAAAAGGGCAGTCAAGGATGTAAGCAATTGACTCAAAGGGGGATTTTTGTCTATAGTTTGTAATAGATTGATATCATGATCAACATCAGAACCAAAGAGGAAATTGAAATCATGCGCCGGAGCAATCGCCTTGTGGCGCAGGTCTTAGGGAAGCTAAAAGAGGCGATTGGGCCGGGTGTCACCACCAAGGAGCTGGACCAGCTTGCGGAGCGTCTGATAAAGGAATCAAGGGCTACCCCTGCCTTTAAGGGGTATAGGGGTTACCCGGCTACCCTTTGCGTTTCCGTTAACGAGGAGGTTGTACATGGAATCCCTGGCTCTCGCAAATTGAGGGAGGGGGATATCGTAAGTCTGGATCTCGGGGTCTATCTCAATGGGTATTATGGTGATGCGGCCATTACCGTCCCAGTGGGGAAGGTAAGCCAAAAGGCCACCGAACTCCTGAAGATCACCGAGCAGGCCCTTTATAAAGGGATAGAACAAGCTAGGGCCGGAAACCGCCTTTTTGATATCTCCCATGCGATCCAGTCATGGGTGGAGTCCTTTGGTTTTTCCGTAGTAAGGGACTTTGTAGGCCACGGAATAGGGAGAAATCTCCACGAGGAACCCCAGATCCCCAATTTCGGTCCACCTCATCAGGGTCCCAGGCTTGAGCCTGGAATGGTCTTGGCGATAGAGCCGATGATAAACGCAGGCGGCTGGGAAGTAAAAGTACTGAAGGATGGATGGACAGTGGTTACTGCTGATGGAAGCCTCTCCGCCCATTTTGAACATACCATCGCCATTACAGACGGAAGGGCGGACATCCTCTCTCTCCCCTAATCTCTAATCCCTTTCACTACCCTTCAGAACTGCCCTGCAAATGGCTTAAGCAACACTTCCATAACCTTCTGTTTTAAGGGGCGGTTCTTCCACTCTTCCAGTGTCACCCTGCGGCAGTATTCGAGATCTTTTTCGAACTGCCTTTCCATGGCCGCAGCAAATTCAGGATCCACCACCGCCACATTCGCCTCGTAATTTAAAAAGAAACCCCGAAAATCGAGGTTGGTGCTGCCGACCGTCACCCATACGCCATCCACAACCATGGTCTTCGCATGCAGTACCGACCTCGTCCACTCATAGATCTCCACCCCATTTTTGAGCAATGTTCCATAGTAACCGAGGATAATGGCTCGCGCAGTTGGCACATCGGTAGGGCCCTGCAGGATGAGTCGTACCCGAACACCTCGTTTTGCCGCATCGATAAGCGCCCGGCGCAGGATAAGTGGTGGAATGAAGTAACCATTGGTAATGCAGATAAGCCTTTGGGCGGAATTGATGGCCAATAGATACATCTCTAGGACCGGACTGGTCAGCTGGTTTGGGGAGGAGAAGACGATACGAACACGGGCGCCTCGGTTCGCATCGGGGAGGTTCATTTGGTAAAAGGTCCCGGTTCGATCAGGGAGCTGCATTAGCATTTCATCGATTGCCCGCTTGAGGTGGTACAGTCCAGCCAACGGCAGATCCTTACCCATGAACCCAATTCCTCCTTGCAGCCAAGACTCTTCAAAGATCTGTTCAGCAGCGAGTGCAGCTGGCCCTTCTACCATGATCGCCGTGTCGCGCCAGCCATTTATCCCATCACCGTCATAATCCTTCGCCAGATTGAGTCCTCCCAGGAAGGCGATACGGTCCATCATACGCGAGAATCCCTCTGTCCCGACTGCTTCAGCACGGGGCGACACATGAAAGACGGTGCAAAACAGGTTCTTCGGCCTTGTAGAGATAAACGTACAGCAAGGTGCAGATATAAGCAGCAATACTAGGACTATCCAAGCTATTGCATAGCGCATACCGCGCAAAATAGATCCCCTCATACGAAAGCTGCGCTCGCAGCGAAAAGTCACCTTCCTTCAAGGTGTCATAGTGTATTATAGCGCTATCAAATAGGTTAAGTGCAGCGAGGAATGCCACCGCTTTTCGGTTAGGTCATTTCTGCTTAAAGATCAAACGAATGGGGTTCCCACCGAAGCCAAAATCCTCTCTTAGGCGGTTGCTGAGATATCTCCTGTAAGAGAAATGAACGCCCATGGGATAGTTGGCGAATATCACGAAGGTGGGGGGGCGGGTGGATACCTGGGTAATATAAGAGAGCTTCACCCTCTTTCTCCGGAAAAGCGGAGGGTGATGGGACTGCGTCACCTCCTGGAGCCAACGGTTGAGCGGGGGGGTGGGTATCCTTTTATCCCGCTGGGCAATTACCTCGTCAATTACTCCAAGGATCTGAGACACCCCTTCTCCAGTGACGGCTGAGGTGAACAACAGAGGTGCATAGTCCAGAAACTTCAAGCGCTCCTTCACTCGTTCGGCATACGAAGAGGCATCGGCCCCCTTTCCCATTAAGTCCCATTTGTTCACCACAATAATCCCTCCCTTTCCCCTGTTATGCATTAAACCCCCAATACGGGCATCCTGCTCTGTAACGCCTTCTTGGGCATCGAGGATGAGCAGGGCCACATCGGCACGATCGATACTTTTAATGGCCTCAACCACACAGTACTTTTCCAACCTCAGACTGATCCTGCTCTTGCGTCTAATCCCAGCTGTATCAACAAAGATGTATCTCTTATCCCCTACCCGAAAGGCAGTGTCAATGGCGTCTCTGGTGGTTCCAGGGGCCTCATGGACGATGACCCTTTCATATCCCAATATGCGGTTTATGAGGCAGGACTTGCCTACATTGGGCCTGCCCACCACGGCAATCCTTACCGCATCCGCCGCCTCTTCCTCAGGAGGGGGTGAAGGGAGGAGTTCGATGATGGCGTTGATCAACCTATCTATGCCATAGTTATGTTGGGCAGATATGGGGTAAAGGACATCGACTCCCAGGCCATAAAATTCGTAGATCCTTCCCTCGTGTTTGGGTCCATCAATCTTATTGACTACAAAGAGGACTTCCTTATCTTGCCGGCGCAAAATGCGGGCGATGTCTTTATCTGATGGAACCAGGCCCTCCTTGCCATCTAACAAAAAGATGATGAGATCTGCTTCCTCAACAGCTAAGCGGCATTGCTCGGCCATTTGAGCCACGAGACCCTCTTGGGCCACAGGCTCAAATCCCCCAGTATCCACTAGAGTGAAGGGTTTCTCGAACCTATCTACATCGGCGTAGTTGAGGTCGCGGGTCACCCCGGGAAGGGCCTCCACAATGGCCTTGCGAAAACCCACCAAACGGTTGAAGAGGGTGGATTTGCCCACATTGGGTCTGCCTACAATGGCGACAAGGGGCCTCATCTAGAGGGAATACCTCCTCTCTATTCCCCTGCTTAACTTCTCAGATACCGCCTTAAGGAAGAATCACAGAATTGTCCCTTTTTAAAGTATATAGAAACAAGGTAAACCGAGCAAGACGCAATTATCATTGTGAATGAGGGCACTTTGTTTTATAATAAATATAAAAGGATTTTCTCAGGAGGTGGAAATGGGGTTGGTAACGGGGAAAGAGATATTGGAGGTTGCAAACAGAGATGGTTACGCCGTAGGGGCCTTTAACATAAATAATCTGGAGATCCTCCAAGGGGTGGTGGCGGGCTGCATAGAGAAAAACTCCCCTGTTATTATTGCGGTTAGCGAAGGAGCCATTAAATACGCTGGCTTTGATTATATCGTCGCCATGGTGAAGACAGCGGCCGAACTCAGCCCTATTCCCATAGCCCTTCACCTCGACCATGGACGTGACAAAGAGATAATTTATCGTTGTATAAAGGGGGGGTTTACCTCGGTGATGATCGATGCCTCACACCTCCCCTTAGAAGAAAACATCAAAGAGACTAAAGTGGTGGTGGAGATGGCCCATGCGGAGGGGATATCCGTGGAAGGTGAGTTGGGGCGCCTAAAAGGGGTGGAGGAAACGGTCTCTGTCGCAGAGAGAGAGGCCACTCTTACCGACCCCCAGCAGGCGGAGCGCTTCGTAGAGGAGACAGGGGTGGATTTCTTGGCTCCAGCCATCGGTACCTCCCATGGGGCCTTTAAGTTTAAGGGAGAGGCCAAACTTGATTTAGAACGACTGAAGGAGATAAAGAGGAGGTTGGGAATCCCTTTGGTGCTACACGGGGCCTCTACCGTTCCACAGCGCATCTTGGAACTGGCGCTCAAATATGGAGCAGATCTAAAGGAGGCCAAGGGTGTTCCCTCTGAGCAATTGAAGAAGGCCATCGCCCTGGGCATCAATAAGATCAACACCGATACCGACCTGAGACTCGCCTTTACCGGGGCGGTGAGAAAGGTCCTGGCCGAAAATCCAGGGGTATTCGATCCGAGAAAGATCCTCGGACCGGCCAGGGACATGATCGCGGAGGTCGTTAAAGAAAAGATAAGCCTTTTTGGCAGTAGCGGCAAGGCAAGGAGTAGATAGATGATTTATACCATTACCTTAAACCCTGCCCTGGACAGGACCATAGAGGTGGAAGGCCTGGTGATGGACGACGCCAACAGGATCCTGCACGAGGCGAGGTATGCTGGAGGCAAGGGGATTGATGTCTCCCGGGTGATTAAGGAATTGGGAGGAGAGAGCATTGCCCTGGGGTTTATCGGGGGATATGATGGATTGGAACTAGAGGGGAGGTTAATAAACGAGGGGGTATTGTGCGATTTTACCACTATAGGGGGGGAGACGAGGACCAATATCATCCTCTACGATCGAAAAAAGAAGACACAGATCATGTTAAACGCTGCTGGCCCGCGGATAACCCCGGCGGAAATCGGCCTCTTTTTTCAAAAGATACGCTCCATCCCACGTGATACCGAATTTGTGGCCCTCAGTGGCAGCGTCCCTCCAGGGGTAAGCCATAGCATTTACGCCCAAATAATAACCACCTTGAAAGGCAGAGGGATACGAGTAGCCCTAGATGCCGAT
>QMLM01000047.1 GCA_003646745.1 Deltaproteobacteria bacterium
GGTCTTGATCCCCGCCCTCTTTCCAGCCAGGATTTTTTCCTTGATCCCACCGACAGGCAGTATCATCCCCCTTAAGGTGATCTCCCCGGTCATGGCCACATCGCTGCGCACAGGCCTGTCAGTTAAAAGCGAGGTCAGAGCGATGAACATGGCAATCCCTGCTGAAGGCCCATCCTTGGGAATGGCCCCGGCGGGGACATGGATATGGATATCATGCTTTTGATAGAAGGTCTCCTCGATCCCCAGCTCTTTGGCCTTTGACCTGACGTAACTGAGGGCAGCTTGGGCCGATTCTTTCATTACTTCACCAAGTTGCCCAGTTAGGGTAAGCCCTTTTTCTCCCTGCATCTTGGTGGCCTCCACGAAGATTATATCACCTCCGGTAGGGGTCCAAGCAAGCCCCGTGGCCACCCCTGGGTCAGAGGTCCTCTCGGCTACCTCGGGGAAGAACTTGACAGGCCCCAAGAACTTGTGCAACATCTCGGGTCCTACCACTACCTTTTCCCGCTTCCCCTCCGCCACCTCCTTGGCTACTCCTCGGCATATCGCTGCGATCTCCCTCTCGAGGTTTCTTACCCCAGCCTCTCTGGTATAGGAATTTATGATCACCCTGAGGGCCTCATCTTCAAACTCCAATAGTTCGCAGGAGAGGCCATGTTCGTTGAGCTGTTTAGGGATGAGGTGTCTCTTGGCGATCATCAATTTCTCATCATCTGAGTATCCGGGCAACTCTAAGACCTCCATGCGGTCTTTTAGAGCCGGAGGAATGGTCTCGAGCACATTGGCTGTGGTGATGAACATCACCTTTGATAGATCAAAGGGGACGTCTATATAGTGATCGGAGAAGGAGAAGTTTTGCTCAGGATCCAGCACCTCCAGCAAGGCCGATGACGGGTCCCCTCTGAAATCGGTGCCGATCTTGTCCACCTCATCGAGCATGAATATAGGATTGTTGCTACCCGCCTTTTTAATACCTTGGATGATTCTACCTGGCAGGGCACCGACATAGGTCCTTCTGTGTCCCCTTATCTCAGCCTCATCTCTTACACCACCCAAAGATATCCTGATAAACTTTCGCCCCATGGCCCTGGCAATGGACATCCCTAAGGAGGTCTTTCCCACTCCAGGGGGGCCAACAAAACAGAGGATAGGCCCTTTCATGTCCTTTTTTAGCTTACGCACGGCCAAATACTCTAAGATCCTCTTTTTCACCTTCTCCAGGTCATAGTGGTCTTCGTCCAAGATCCTTTGAGCGTTGGCGATGTCAAGGTTGTCGTCGGTGCTCCTTGACCAAGGAAGCTCTACAAGCCAATCGAGGTAAGTCCTGGCCACAGTGTATTCTGCCGATGCAGGGGGCATTTTCGAGAGCCTGTCCAGCTCCTTTTCTGCCGCCTTGCGCGCCTCTTCGGGCATCCCTGCCTTTTCGATCTTCTCCTTTAACTCCTTCAGCTCCGCGCTATGCTCATCGATTTCACCCAACTCCCTTTTGATGGCCTTTAGCTGCTCTCTCAGGTAATACTCACGCTGTGTCTTGTCGATATCCTCTTTGACCTGGGACTGGATCTTGTTCCCCAGCTCCAGTATTTGAACCTCTCTGGTGAGCATAAAGTGGACCTTGCTCAGGCGCTCTTTCACCTTGAAGGTCTCCAACACCTCTTGTTTTTCCGCTGGATTGATGTTGAGGTTGGAGGCGATGATATCAGCCAAGATCCCGGGATCTTTTATATTCAGGACCATATTTTTTAACTCTGCGCTGAGGTAAGGGGCCAACTCCACTGCCTTCTGAAAGAGATTCTTTAGGTTCATAATCAAAGCATCGATCTCCACACCCCTGGTATCTTCCTCAGGAATTACCTCCACCTCTGCCGTAAAATAAGGATCGTTTTGGAGATAGCGCAATATCCTGATCCGCTCAAGACCTTGGACAATTACCCTTTGGGTTCCATCCATCTCCCTCACCATACGTACCAAGTGCGCCGCTACCCCTATGGTGTAGAGCTCATTGGGGTGAGGGTCTTCAACCTCTGAGCTGTGCTGAGTGACCACTCCGATGACCCTCTCACCCTCCATGGCTTCATCGATTAGTTTTACTGATTTCTTCCTCCCTACCATGATGGGGAGAATGAGCTCGGGGAAGAGGACGGTCCCCCGTAAGGGCAATATAGGCAGGCGACTGGGGATAGAAACCTTTTCGCTTCCCTTGCCGCCCTTTGACCTGGGAACAAATATCATCCCTTCCTCCTCTTTTGGATTTCGAGAATTTTGTGCAATTCCGAATAAAAGATAATCACTACCCCTGTGCCTGTCAACTATTGTCACTTAAGGTTTTATGAAAGGAGACCGCCTTTTTGATTGCCTTCCCTCCCCTGTCCCCTTTCCCGCTAATGGAGAGGATGAAGGACTTTTTAGAGAACCATTTCGCCGGAACTTAGCCCCATTCCGATGTTGAGGACAGGTATTCCTTGATCTTTCCCAAGACGATTTTGGGTATATCCTCTTTATTTTTAACATTAAATAGGGAGATATTCTTCTTTTTGTCCGTGCTCTCCTTAAAACGGGTTGAATGTACGTTATGGCCCAAATGAACGGCGGTCACCCTGTTCTCGATCTGATTGAAAAACTCAATCAGTTTTTCGAGATTGGTTATTTGCATATCCGTAATGATAAAGATATCGGAGTTGTCAGAGCGGGACAACAGATATTGGATGTCCTCTAGGTCCAGCGCTGTGCCCCCACCGAAATATCTGCAGATGGCCTGATAAATCTGTTCTTTTTCATGGTTGAAGTCCATAACGATCTTGTTCCCCCTCAAGGCGTCGCTGAAATTATAGACAGCCACCCTAGATTCATTCTTCAGATAGGCATTGCAGGCACACGCTGCCCCCAAAACCGCGTATGACAATCTCTCTCGAGGGTTGATCATGCTGCCGGATGAGTCAATGATGATTAGACAATCAGGGGTTCCTTCTAATTCTCCGTAAGTCTCCCCCTCCCTTTTCGTCCAAATTTGGGTTATACCCGGCATGATCTTCCCGAAGCTGGTCCAAACATCAATGTCAGCAAAAGGCTTCCCTATCTCCCAGGGCATATGAGAATGGGGATGGAGATCACCTCTTTTCTCAATAGGGAGCTTTCTTATAGGTAATGTATAGCTCTCGGCTAGTTTCATATAATAGAGGAGATTAGCATCGATAGGACTTCCTTTCCCCCTTCCCATCCCCCCCGTGGCATATCCCTTCTCCTGTAATTCTTCCTTTAGATCCTCTACCGTTTCCTTGAATTCCTGTAAGTCCTCTACGGCGGAGGCAAACTCTCTTAATCCACGGTCTATCTCCTCCAAGGAGTAGTTATCCAGAGAGTGTTCCCCCAAGGGATTGGGCTTTTTCTGGGGGTTCTGTTGTTCATTTTCCAGTTCTTCCTCAAGGATGTCCTGGATGACTTTAGTGAATTTTTTTATGCTCTCTCCCCATCTCTTTCGCTCTAGATATGGGATGCGAGAGAGGCGATTGACACGCTCATCATGCTCCCCACTTCCCAGATCCACCCCCCAGATCTTTTCGTAAAGGGAGGTTAGTACTTCGTAGACACCAGTCTTGGCTATATTTTTATATAAATTGGGAATTTTTGTCTCTTTTTGCTTTACGCAATAAGTATCTGCTACTACATCCATAAAATAGGTGGTTGCCTTTTGGGCCAGATCCTTCTTTTTCACAACCTTTTTGGCTTCGTTGTAAAGGGTGAGGTGGGTATGAAAATCCCACGGACAATACATATAATGGGTGATACCATGGTCGAGGACTGCTTCGACGATCTCCTCACCATCCATCGTATCCCGTAGTTTTTCGTAAAAGGAGTTGCTGATGAAGAGCTGTTTACTTTTGATCTCCAGGGCTACATCTTCCCCTCCCTCTATCACCTTTGGTGTGGGGATTTGGGGGAAGAGGTGCTTTTTCCTCACCTTTGGCCAAACCTTTTGGATGACCTTTTCAATCTCCATCCTTATGCCTCAGAAGTAGAAGGGTTTTACCCCCTCGTTGGGAAAGATGAGGTGGTCCCTTTCAAAGACCTTACCTCCCACTATTTTTCCTAAACCTTTTATCCTTCCTCCCACAACTATCTCCCCCCCGGTCATCCCGTGTCCGGTATTGAAGCCGAGATTATGTCTTACTATTATTTTCCCCCGCTTCATCCCTGCTCCCGTATAGTTCTTACCGCTACCCTCAATAATCAGCTCCCCTCCGTCTAGCCCTATTCCTGTAAAGTCGCCCACGTTACCCTCTACGATCAGCTTTTTATTGGGGGGGAGACGGTATCCGAGCAGGTTGATCTTTACATTAAGGTCTCGCAAATGAAGGGTGATCTCCTCCTCCTTGGCATAGTTACACAAGGCAGAGATATAGACCCCTGCAGGACCTGTTATCAAATAAGGTATTTGGTCCGAGCGATCTAAGGCATAACAAAATTCCTCAATGTCTTCCGCTGTATACTCTATTCCCTCTATCCCCTTTTCCGCTATACTATACGCCTTGATCACAGTGCTGTATTGCATCAGCCAGACCAAGTCTTTGGCCTCGTTTTTCAACAGGTCTTCGTACCCCTTGAGTATTTTGGTAAGGGTTTCTTCTTTAGACTTTAAGATCTTATCCAGAGGTATTTCGCGCCTGCGACCAGCGGTCTGATGAAAGGCCTCAAAAGGATTTTTCATCTTTAGCTCCGATATCCTTCTTTATCTCCTCGTAAATGGGATGATCTCCGTCAAGAGGGGTTATCTCCTCTCCGACGAAGGCCCTACATGCTAACGAAAGGGCCTCCACAAGATATTCCCTTTGTTCGTTATATCTTTGGAAAGTTTCCTCTGTGGCTTCCTTAGCCAAATATATCTGAAAGGGGTCATTCCTCCCCTCCCCCTCCTTTTTGGAGATATAGGAATCCCTCCACTGGATCCGATGGGCGAGGGTATATGGGATGACCATCCTGACGTGCTCTAGATCTACTTCATCATCCTCCAAGAACCAAGCCAAGGCCTGAGAGTAATTCCTAATGGAAATGGGCAACCTGTTAGAGGCACAGTTTTTGATGTGGTGGCAAAGATAGCCCGTATAATGGCAACCCTCCTCACATACCTCTACCGATCTCTTCTGACCGTATTTGTGACAGAAAGAAAGCTCAGCCAATATCATACGTACAAAGGCGTTGGCATCGAGATCGAAATCTATATTCAACATCTCTTCTTTGATCTCTCTCCTCTCCTCTTTGTTTAGACCTTCCAACCCCAAGTTTTCTTTCATATATTTACCAAAGAGGTCGCATATCTCCTCAGCCATCGCCATCTTTTCCTCATAGGATTTGTTACCCCTGAGTATCTGGTGTAGCTCCTTTTCATACTGAGGATGCCGAAGGGGATGGTTTAACTTTGCCTCCTTGCCGATAGTGAAAGCTATATTTGGACCGGGGTGTCTTGATTCCACCAAAATATCGAAGCGGTCGATGAGAGGGGCAATTATGGTGTTAGTTCCCCTATCCTGATAATTGGCCGTGGCAAAAAGGCAGTATTCATCATTGATCAATATCTCGTTGAGATATTCCCAATTTCCTCGATCTACCCCGTTCAAGATCATACTCTGTTTAGTCTCCGGGAGACGGTTAATTTCATCTACTATCTTCACAGGGATCTGGGCAAAGTTGGTCCAGACTACTACTTCTCTCCCCTTATTTAGTTCCCCCAGGTGTGGTCTACCGATGATCTTTTCCTCTGTTTGTTCGGGATGCCCAGAGACCTCGCTCCCCCAGATCACTCCGAGGGGATAACGGTAGAGAATGGAGCCCACATATTCAGCTGAGGTGGTCTTGCCCAAACCAGGCTCTCCGACAATAAGCTCTTTGCCACCATTGAGGCCGGTAAGGAGACCAAATAGGAGTGCAGAGTTGAACTTTTCGCCCTTTATCTCTATGTCTGGTCTGTTAAGATAGAGATTTTCACTGATGTAGCCATATATTCCCCTAATCCTTTCTTGGTAATGTCCGTTTTCCATTTATCAACTCCTTCTCGGACTCTGATATGGTTTTGGGTCTTCACTATGTAAGGTACCATCATCCCTCAAGGAAATCAAGGATTCTATTCTCCCTTTTTCTATTCGCGGTAAAGTCTGCTAAAGTGCTACAAGAAGGGGGGAAGAGGTCTCAATCTCTCCAATCGGCGATGGTGCGCACGAAGAGGTAGAGATCTATAACCAAGGCGAAGAATCCGAGGATAATGCCGGCAATAGCCCTCTCCAGGGATATCTGATAGATATCCCCTGCTGCAAAGAAGGAGCTGGCAGCGAGGATGGTGAGCAAGATGAAGGTTAAGAAGATCCCCACACGCCCCTTAAAAATGGTCAAGATAACCAGCCCAATACCTATAGCTATGGATATCTTGGCCTCCGGTAGATGCTCTGCCATTCCGTAGATAATTTTTAATATCTCCTGCAGGACACCCTCGAACAACCTAATATCTCCTTCTCAATTTACACGTTAAGTAAAAATCAAAATGCCGACTTTGTCAACCCTTTACCGGTGTTGGGCCAGAAAAAACATCATCTTTTGGAGGAACTTGAGGGAACATCGGTCCTTCGAAGTTGAGCTCAGACGAGGTAATGTGTTATCTTTTTACAAGTTACAAGGTGAAGGTGGTCCCCTATGAGGGTTTGGTTATGAACGAGGACAGAATAATAATAAAAGGTGCAAGGCAGCACAACTTAAAGAATATAAACTTGGAGATACCCAAGGGGCGACTAGTGGTGATTACCGGGGTAAGCGGTTCGGGCAAGTCCTCCCTTGCCTTTGATACCCTCTACGCCGAAGGGCAGAGGAGATATGTGGAGTCTCTTTCCGCCTATGCCAGACAGTTTCTGGAGCGAATGGATAAACCCGATGTGGACTCTATCGAGGGGCTCTCACCGGCCATTGCCATCGAACAGAAAGGAATAAGCAGAAATCCACGCTCCACCGTTGGGACAGTGACGGAGATATATGATTATCTTCGCCTTCTGTTCGCCCGTGTAGGTCGCCCCCATTGTTATATCTGTGGCCGCCAGATTAGATCGCAGACCCCTCAGCAGATGGTCGATCAGCTTTTGCTTCTTCCCTCTGGGAGTCGTCTGGTCGTTATGGCCCCCCTGGTGAAGGGGCGTAAGGGGGAGTATAAGAAACTCTTAGATCAACTGCGAGGGGATGGGTTTGTCCGTGTGAGAGTAGATGGAGCCATCAGGGATCTTGGGGAAGAGATAGAGTTGGATAAGAATAAGAGACATGATATAGATCTAGTGGTCGATAGGTTGGTTGTGCGCGAAGGTATAAAAAATAGAGTTACTGAGTCGTTGGAGCTTGCCCTCAGATATGGGGAGGGAGTGGTGAAGGTAGTGGTGGATGAAGCTCAGGAGCTGACATTCAGCGAGAGATTCGCCTGTCTTGAATGTGGTGTAAGTTATCCCGAGATATCACCTAGGCTGTTTTCCTTCAATAGTCCTTATGGGGCATGCCCCAGCTGTGGAGGGTTGGGGTTTCTCCCAAGGGGATCTTCGTCACCTAAAGGGTCTGAGTGGGAGGAGGACATCCCCCTGTGTCCGGAATGCGAGGGGGCTAGGTTAAGAAAAGAGGCACTTCATGTACGATTTCAGGGGAAGTCCATTGTGGAGGTGACGAGGCTCTCCATAAAAGAGGCCCAGGCCTTTTTCCAAGCGGTGAACCTCAATCCCAATGAGGAAGAGATCGCCAGGTTGGTGTTGCGGGAGATAACCGAAAGGCTCGGGTTCCTGGTAAGCGTAGGGTTGGATTATCTCTGCCTTGATAGGGCTTCCTCCACCCTTTCTGCGGGGGAGGCAGAGAGGATAAGGCTGGCTACACAAATAGGGTCAGGCCTCAGTGGGGTTCTATATATCTTGGACGAACCGAGTATCGGCCTCCACTTAAGGGACAACCTGAGGCTTTTGAATACTTTGAAGCGATTGCGGGATTTGGGCAATACCGTCATCGTAGTGGAGCATGACACGCAGACTATTCTCTGCGCAGACTATGTAATAGATATGGGTCCGGGGGCAGGGATACATGGAGGTGAGGTGGTCTTTACCGGCACCCCCCAAGGGCTAATGGGGGACGATGGGTCTTTGACGGGGAAGTATCTCTCCGGCCGCCTTACCATACCTACTCCCCAAAAAAGAAGAAGCACAGATAAAGGGTTTTTGGTCATCGAGGGGGCTAAGGCCAACAACCTGAAGGGGATTAGGGTAGAGATACCTCTCGGGGTCTTCACCTGTGTGACCGGAGTCTCTGGCTCTGGAAAAAGCACCCTGATTGTCGACACCCTTTACCGGGCACTGGCCCAATATCTCCACGGGACCAAGCAGAAGGCAGGGGAGTTCGAGTCCCTTTATGGGGTAGAAAGGGTGGATAAGGTGGTGCAGATCGACCAGATGCCTATTGGAAAGACCTCTCGCTCCAACCCTGCCACTTATACAGGGATCTTCGCCCTTATTAGGGAACTCTTTGCCCAACTTCCCGAGGCAAAGGTGAGGGGCTATACACAAGGCAGGTTTAGCTTCAACGTGAAGGGCGGCAGATGCGAGGCATGCCAAGGGGAAGGGATTCTCAGGATCGAGATGCACTTTCTCCCCGATGTGTATGTGACCTGTGATGAGTGTAGGGGAAGGCGTTTCAACCGAGAGACCCTGGAGATAAGGTATAAGGGAAGAGATATCTCCGAGGTTTTGGAGATGACGGTTCAGGAGGCTTTGGAATTCTTCCGCCATATCCCTTCTTTGAAGAGAAAACTTCAGATATTGGCCGATGTGGGCCTGGATTATATCAAGCTCGGACAGCCCGCCCCCACCCTGTCCGCAGGAGAGGCCCAAAGGATAAAGTTGGCTAAAGAACTGGGCAGAAGGGATACCGGTAGAACCGTCTATATCCTCGATGAGCCCACTACTGGGCTGCACTTTGCTGAGATCCAGAAGCTGCTCGATGTACTAAACCGCTTGGTGGATGCTGGCAACACGGTGGTCGTCATCGAACATAACCTCGATGTTATCAAGTCCGCCGATTACATCATTGATCTGGGGCCGGAGGGCGGCGACAGGGGTGGGGAGGTGATCGCCGCAGGCACCCCCGAGGAGGTATCTGAGGTTCCTCATTCCTATACCGGGCAGTTTTTGAAGGAGGTGTTGGAAGTGTCTTTAACCCAAAGAGAAAAAATATGCCGTTGAACATTTAAC
>QMLM01000048.1 GCA_003646745.1 Deltaproteobacteria bacterium
GCTTACCTCCTTTCTGGACGGATAGTTTAACAAAGATAATTTACCCAGAAAGGGTAGCAATGTCCACTACTTTTACTTATATACAACCAACTAAATGGACGAAGAGCCTCATAAAAAAGGTTCCGACAATACTAAATAAAATTTATAATTTTTTGATTATGAAATCTTATGCTTTCCTTATCCTAACGGCAAAGATGCCGTCCGTGCCGTGGCGGTGAGGGAGGGTAAACAGAAACCCCCTTCCGTCCACCAGGGTCTTGGAAGCTGGGGGAAGGTAGGGAGTTACATCCTCGAGGAGAAACTCCTCCTGTTCGGCCAAAAGGGTCTGGATTACCTCTTCGTTCTCCTCTTGTGTAAGGGTGCAGGTACTGTAGACCAGCAAGCCTCCTCTTTTCACCATGCTGGCCGCCTGGGATAAGATCTGCTGCTGGAGCTTTTGCAGACGGGAGATATCGGCCTCTTTGACTCTCCACTTTCCATCAGGGTTCCTTCTCAGGGTCCCCAGCCCCGTGCATGGGGCATCTACAAGAACCCTGTCAAAGGACCCAAGAGAGAGAGGAAGGGGGGATGTTGCATCTAGAGCTAGGGTCTTCACAATAAAGACCCCCAAACGCCGGCAGTTCTCCTGCAGAAGCCGCAGTTTGACCGGGCTTATATCCACGGCCATGATCTCTCCTCGATTCTCCATCAACTGGGCAAGGTGAGTGGTCTTCCCCCCTGGGGCGGCGCAGATCTCCAAGATCCTCTCCCCGGGTTGAGGGTCTAATATGTATGAGACCAGTTGTGAGGCCTCGTCCTGGAGTTGGAACCAACCATTCTGAAAGAGCTTCCATCTGGCCAGAGGAGGGGGGTTTTTTAAGATGAGGCCGGTCGGAGAAAAGGGCGTGGGTTTTGCTTCTATCCCTTCGTCTTGCAGCCGCTGGATAGCCTCTTTTCGGCTCCCCTTGAGGGTATTGACCCTTGCCGTAAAAGGGGGGATCTCATTATTTGCCTGACAAAGGGCGATGGTCTCCTCCACCCCCCACTGATCTATCCACCGGCGTACCATCCAGAGGGGGTGAGAGTAGTAGGTGCAGATGTGATGGGGAGGATCCGTGCGCAGATCTGGCCAGGAGACCTCCTTTTTCCCTTCGGCGATCCCCCGCAGTATCCCGTTAATAAAGGAAGCAGCATCCTTTTTCCCCACCCCCTTGGCCAGCTTGACCGCCTCATCGACAGCGGCATGGGGGGGGACCCGATCCATGAACAGCAGTTGATAGGTTCCCATCCTCAGTATATAGATCACGGGACGCTCCATTTTTTGGGGCCTGATGCGGGAATAGGCAGAGATGATCCAATCGAGTTTTCCCATCCACCGTAATACTCCGTAGACCAACTCTCGCACAAAGGCCCTATCTAGGTCCGTGATGTGGGGATCCTTCAGCACCATCCTATCAAAGAGGGGGTCCATTGGTGACCCCCTCCGCTCCCACATGATCAGTACATCTAAGGCCTTCTTGCGCGCACGATCCATCAGCGACCGGCCATCGCCTCTAACCTCCTGATGCGCTCCTCAATAGGGGGATGGGTGCTGAAGAGGCTCTGGATTCCCCCTCCCCTTAAGGGGTTGACGATGAACATATGGGCGGTAGAAGGGTTAACCTCCATAGGGATCCTCTTAGCCCCGGCATCCAGCTTGGCCAGTGCCCTGGCCAGATAGAGAGGATTGCCAGCGAGCCGGGCCCCCCCTTCGTCGGCGTAGTACTCCCTGGATCTGGAGATGGCCATCTGGATAAGGATGGCAGCAATGGAGGCGAGGGTAGTGAGAACGAGGATGGCGATTAGGTTGGCGGCTCCTCCCTCGTCGTCATCACCTCCGAAACCGCCGAAGATGGCCCCCCAGCGGGCCATGGCGGCAACATAGCTTATGGCCCCAGCGATGGTAGCGGCAATGGTCCCAATGAGGATGTCACGGTGGCGGATGTGAGAGAGCTCATGCCCCAGGACCCCTTTCAACTCATCATCACTCAACAGCTTCATGATCCCGCTGGTCACCGCTACCGCCGCGTGTTGAGGGTTTCTGCCTGTAGCGAAGGCATTAGGCGCATCGTTTGGAATGATATAGACCTTAGGCATGGGCAATCCTGCCACCTGTGCCAGTTCCCTTACCATTCGGTGCAGCCCTGGGGCCTCAGCCTCCGTCACCTCTTGGGCTCGATACATCCTCAAAACTATGCGGTCGCTAAACCAATATACGCCGAAGTTCATCGCGGCCGCCAGGATAAAGGCGAAGATGGCCCCGTTGCGCCCTCCCAGCAGGCTCCCGATCCAGACAAGGAGGATAGTGAGAAGCACCATCAGAACATAGGTCTTCACCTGGTTCATTTCTTTTACCTCCCTCTTCCCTTAGATGTGATTTAAAGCAGATCAGATATTTTTATTTTACATCAATCTTTCTCCTTTGGTCAATCGGTGACCTCTGACAAACTCCTCCCACCCCATCCTTCTTCCGCCCTCAAGTTGGAGCTCCTCTATGAGCAAAGAGCCTCGGCTGCAGGCCACCTCTATACCTCCCTCAAGGGAGATAATCTCCCCAGGGACACCCTTGCCATCCCCTGTTCGGCCTCGGTAGATCTTCATCCTCTTTCCTCTCCAAAGGGTAAAGGCGACAGGCCAAGGGATCATCCCCCTTATCTGGTCTCTGATTCGATGTGCCTCCTTGCTCCATTGGATCAGGCCGTCTTCCTTCTTCAATATAGGGGCATAAGTTGCCTCCCTTTCATCCTGGGGGGTCGATTGCAGGGTACCCTCCTTCAGCCCCTTCAAGGTCTCCAGAAGCAGCTCGGCACCCAATTTGGCCAGTCTCTCGCCAAGCTCCTGGGCCGTCTCTTCTTGCCCGATCTCCGTCTCTCTGGCCAGAAGGATGTCACCCGTATCCATGCCTTCATCCATGAGGAAGGTTGTAACCCCTGTTTTAGTCTCCCCATTGATAATGGCCCAATTGATCGGGGCCGCCCCCCTGTATTTAGGCAGTAATGATGGATGTACATTCACACAGCCCAAGGGAGGCAATTTCAGGACCTCCTGGGGCAAGATCTGACCAAAGGCGGCCACCACTATCAGTTCCGGCCGCAACTGTCGCAAATGGGCGACGAAAACCGGATCCTTTACCCTCTCTGGCTGTATGAGGACAAGACCCAACTCTCCAGCGAGTTCCTTTACAGGAGGGGGCGCCACCTTCCTCCCTCTGCCTCGAGGGCGGTCGGGCTGGGTGACCACTGCGGTCACTTCTTCATGAGAAGCCAGGGCCCGCAGTGATGGGAGGGCAAAGGGAGAAGTCCCCATAAAGACCACCCGCAGCCTCTTTTGTGCTGGCTTCAACACCGCTAAAATAGATTATAGTCGCCTTTCCCGCCCTCAGGACCCTCCCGCATTATCTTGCGTATCTTTCTCTGGATTATTCCTCTCTTCAGACGACTTATCCTGTCGATAAAGAGGATCCCATCCAGATGGTCGATCTCATGCTGTAAGGCAACTGCTAGGAGTCCCTCGGCCTCAATCTGTCTTTCCTTTTCATTCAGGTCGTAACCCCGGACCAGGACCCGCTCGGCCCTGGCGACCTGTTCCTTGATGCCAGGCAAACTCAAACAACCTTCTTCCCAGTTAACCTTCCCCTCCACTTCCAGGATCTCTGGATTGATCAGGGTAATGAGTTCCTTCTCCCCCTCTGGGTATCTTACATCAACGACTATGAGTCTTTCGGACACACCCACCTGTGGGGCAGCAAGACCGACGCCGGGGGCCACATACATGGTCTCTGCCATATCTTCGGCCAAACGGACAACCCGCTCATCGATGTCCTCGATCTCCTTGGCCTTGGCCCTCAGAATCGGATCAGGATAGAGGAATATCTTTACTACAGACATTTCGTTATCTACCTCTCTTTTTTAAATATAATAACATAAATACTGAGATTCCAACCAAAGGGATTCCGATGACCTGAGAGGTGGAAAACAGCCCTCCTAACACGCTGCCACGAGGGTCACCTCGCAGGTACTCAAGCAGAAAGCGTGCCACGGAATAGACGAGGATATACGACCAGAAGAGCTCCCCGTGGAACTTCTTTCGTCTGCGCAGCAGGACTAGAAACCCGAATATCAGAAACTCGGTCAGAGAGCTGTAAAGTTGGGTAGGGTGCAAGGGGATCCCCAACGGGGCTAGGCTTCGAGGGTCCTTAAAGGTGACGGCCCAGGGTAGCGAGCAGGCCTTACCGTAACAGCAACCGGCGCAGAAGCACCCTATCCTGCCGAAGGCATGTCCGATGGCGACGGAAGGGGCGAAGATATCCGTTACCTGCCAGAGCGCAAGCCCCTGCTTCTTGATATACCATATACCGACTACCACGGCCGGCAGTAGCCCCCCGTAAAAGACTAAACCCCCTTCCCATATCTTAAGGGCCTTTATTGGATCAGAAGAGTATTCTTGGAGGTTTGTCAAGACAAAGAGGAGGCGAGAGCCGATCAGGGCAGCTAAAAGGACATAGAAGGTGATATCGATGATCTTATCCGGATTTATGCCCTCTTTTGCAGCCTGGCGCCTCGCCAGAAAGACCCCTACCAAGATCCCGATGGCGATCATCACTCCATAGGTATAAATATGAAATTTCCCAATGGCTATGAGCACGGGATGCATTTTATCCTTCCTTTGCAGCCTTTTTACCTCCATATAGGATCTTGAGGGCCAGAAATAGTACCCCGATGGTGATGGAGGCATCTGCTACGTTAAAGGCTGGCCAGTGCCAACTTTTGTAATGAAAGTCGAGGAAATCCACCACTCCTCCTAGACGAAAACGGTCGATGAGGTTTCCCACTGCCCCGGTAAGGATTAGGGAAAGGCAAAAGGGGGTCCACAACTGCCCTTGTTCAATCCGGCGGAAATAGTAGAGGATGAAGGCAATGACCAAGAAAGAAATCAGGATAAAGAAGGTCGAGGAGCCTTGACGATTGGCCATCAGACCGAAGGCGGCCCCCCTGTTCTGGACATGGGTGATATTCAAGACGCCGTTGATGGCCACTATGGAGTAATGGAGGGGGAGATTGCGTTCAATATAAAACTTGCTGCTCTGATCCAGGGCGAGCAACAAGGTAAAAATTATCAACAAGATTCGATACTTTCTTTTCATTATCCCTCGCCTTTGATCGTTTGGAGGCAGCGTTGGCAGATATCCGGGTATTCTTCGCTCATCCCCACGCTCTTATCATACACCCAGCACCTCTGGCACTTTTCACCATCTGCCCGTTCTACCTCTACCCTTAAGGCCTTAGAGTCTTCATCACCAGTCAGCTCTACCTGGGAGACAATGAATATCTCCCTCAACTCAGCTCCAAATCCTCGGAGGAGCTCATGGAGTCCCTTCGGTGCCTTCAACCTCACCTTGGCATCCAAGGAGTGGCCGATCACCTTCTGCTGGCGGGCCTTCTCCAAGGCCTTGGTCACCTCCTGCCGCACTTCCAATAGCCTCTCCCACCTCTGCTGTAGGGAATCGTCGAGGAACTCCTGCTGCGGCTGAGGAAAACTAGTCAAATGTACGCTCTCTTCCTCCCCCTCCTCCTTGGGCAGGTATTGCCATACTTCCTCAGAGGTAAAAGAGAGGATGGGTGCCATTATCCTCACCATCCCTTTGAGAATGCTATATATAGCGTTCTGAGCCGACCTTCTTTTGGGGGAAGAGGGCGAGGAGATATAGAGACGATCTTTGAGGATATCCAGATAAAGGGAGCTCAGATCCACAACGCAGAAGCTGTGCACGGAGTGATAGATAGTGTGGAACTCAAACTCCTCATAGGCCCTTAGCACCCTTTTTACCAACCTCTGGAAACGGTCCAGGATCCACCTATCGATCTCCATTAGTTCATGATAGGGGATGGTGTGCAGTTGTGGGTCGAAATCATAGAGGTTACCTAGCATGTACCTCCAGGTGTTCCTTATCCTGCGGTAAGCCTCGGTGAGGCGTGCGAGGATTTCCTGCGAGATCTTGATGTCGTCTCGGTAGTCCTCCGCCGCTACCCATAGTCTTAAAATTTCCGCCCCGAAGTTTTGGATGACCTCTTCAGGGGCCACCACATTCCCCGCCGACTTGGACATCTTCTTTCCTTCCCCGTCCACCACAAAACCGTGGGTGAGGACGCTGGTATATGGGGGGACCCCTCTGGTTCCCACCGCCGCCAGCAAAGACGAATGAAACCATCCCCGGTGTTGGTCGCTCCCCTCCAGGTAGAGGTCGGCGGGGAACCTCAACTCATCCCTCTTCTCTAGGACTGCGGCCCAGCTTACCCCTGAGTCAAACCATACATCGAGGATGTCCGACTCCTTTCGAAAATTTTCCCCACCACACTTTGGGCATTTGGTACCTGGGGGGAGGAGCCTTTGGGCCGGTTCATCAAACCAGATATCCGCCCCCTCCTGGGCAAATCTCTCGGCCACAAACTCTATGAGATCTTTTCGCAACAAGGTTTGGCCACACCCTTCACAGTAAAAGGCCACAATGGGGACTCCCCAAGCCCTTTGACGGGATATACACCAGTCGGGACGATTGGCCACCATCCCGTAGATCCTCTCCCTCCCCCATTTGGGAATCCACCGGACCTCCTCGATACCCTTGAGGGCTTTCTGTCTTAGGTCGTTGTGATCTATGGATATGAACCATTGTTCGGTGGAGCGGAAGATGATGGGGTTTTTGCAACGCCAGCAGTGGGGGTAAGAGTGTTCCACCTCTTCCTCTTTTAGCAAGGCTCCTACTTCGGCCAGCTTGGCATTTACATGGGGATTGGCATCGAAGACGAACTCTCCGGCAAAGAATTTTACCTCCGGGGTAAATTTACCATCGTCGTCCACCGGGGCATAGATGTCCAGGCCATATTTTAATCCGCTGTCATAGTCCTCCTGGCCGTGTCCGGGAGCGGTGTGAACACATCCCGTGCCGGCGTCCAAGGTGACATAATCGGCCAGAATGATGATGGAGTCCCTGTCGAGAAAGGGGTGGCGACACTTTAGTCCCTCAAGCTCCTTACCCAAAAAGGTCTCCACCAGCCTGTAGCCCTTGATTCCCAGGGTGTCCATTACTATGTCCGCTAGGCCCTCGGCCAATATGTATACTTCTTGGTTTACTTTAACCGCTACGTACTTGTAGGTGGGGTGAAGGGCGATGGCGAGATTGGCCGGGATGGTCCAGGGGGTAGTGGTCCAAATGATCACTGAGACCTTCATCCCTTGCAAGGAGGGGAAGATCTCCCCGATATTGGAGGTTATGGGAAATTTGACAAAGATGGAGGGAGAACGGTGGGGGGCATACTCCACCTCGGCCTCGGCCAGGGCGGTTTTGCAGGTAGCACACCAATAGACCGGCTTTTTCCCTTTATAAAGATAACCTCCCTCAACAAATTTCCCAAACTCCCGCACAATGGTGGCCTGGTATTCGTAGTTCATGGTGAGATAGGGGTTGCCCCAGTCCCCCATCACGCCCAGTCTCTTGAATTCCTCCCTTTGGATGTCGATGAACTTGGCGGCATAATCTCGACAAAGCCTTCTAATCTCGGATTTACCCATTTTCTCCTTACGCCCCCCCAACATCTTGTCCACTTCATGCTCCACCGGCAGACCGTGGCAGTCCCAACCTGGAACATAGGTGCTGTCAAAGCCGGCCATGAATTTGGACTTGACGACGATGTCCTTTAAGATTTTATTGAGGGCGGTTCCCATGTGGATGTGTCCATTGGCATAAGGAGGACCATCGTGAAGTATGTATTTCTCCCTTCCCTTGGCACGCTTGCGTATCTTGTCATATAATCTGTTTTCCTCCCACTTTCGAAGGATCTCGGGTTCCCTTTTTGGCAAATCCGCCTTCATCGGGAAAGGGGTTTGGGGGAGGTTCAAGGTCTTTTTATAATCCATATAGTCTCTCCTGTTGGATTATTTATAATGAAAAATTAAAATTATCACAAAGGCCACTCCATAGCAATATAATATCAATCGTCCTTAACTTTGGCCCTCCCCTTTTTTAACGAATTGAACCTCCCCTCGTCGATAAGACGAGGGGATATCCCCCTGAATCCCCCCAAGCGTGGGTCAGGGGGGAGTCTTATCCAGGCGATGCCAAGCTCTTCATCGACCCTTACGATCTCGTCTCCAGGTTTCAGCTTTTTCATAGTATTTTTTAATGTCCTTTATATACAAAAGTGTCTATCAGCCTCCCCCATGGGTCTTTTAGATATCCTATATCCCCTTTATTGTTCCAGATGGGATAATCTGAGCCCCAATAGAGTTGCAGCTGAGACACCCCCTGCAAGATATCCCTTCCCTTTCCCGTAAAGAGCAACAGGGTGTAGCCAGGCCGTAGAATGGCCCGGGGGAAGATATATGTATGTCCCTCACGATCGCAGAGGGAAAACCCTTTTGTGTTAACGTCTTGTGGAGAGATGTTGCATATCCTCACATACTCTCCATTGAGATTGTACCTATCATCCCCTTCGGCATCAGCATTAAGGCGGGTGATCTTCAAAGGCCCTTTGAACCCGCCCTCTCCCCAAATCCCTATCCTCTTCGCCCTGGCCTCTTCTTGGAGTTTGCGGAAATAAGGGTAATATCTTATCGGTTCGAGGACAAAGAGGTGGGCCAATCCCGCCTTCAGGAGTTGGACATTGGCCATCTTGCCTCCAACAAATAGATAGGCCAGAATGCGTCCATACTTGTCCTCTTTGCCCTGCTCAAACTCCAACGTTACTGATTTTCCTTCCACCATCCTGGCGTTGTAGTCTTTAGCCTCTTTCCAAAAAGGTTCACCGCGTTCAGTAGTGTTTATTCCCAGATAACGGAGGCGTCGTCCCCCCTCTAAAACAATGGTATCTCCATCAATCACCCTCCTGACCAGAAAAGGGCCCTCTAGGTTTTGACAGGAGGCCGAAGATGGGGTGCATAGGGATTTTCCTAGAAACAACAAAGAAAAGGATAATAAAAAAGCGACAGTACCTTTGCCCTTCATCTCCATCATTCTTCGATCAAAGTTTGGGGAAAGTCTACCATATTTTCCCCTTTGGTAAAACCAAAAAGGCCAATAGTATAAGCCAAAGCTAGGAAGACAAAAATATTGACAAATACTATTTTTAGTATTTTAATGTTAACAAAAATGACACGGAGGTTTGGATGTTTTCTAGAAAAGTGA
>QMLM01000049.1 GCA_003646745.1 Deltaproteobacteria bacterium
CTTAAAGTTAACAGGGGAAGCGCTTGCTGCTGCCCATGAAGCATTGAGAGAAAGAGAAATCAAACTTCTCCCTCACAGGGGAGGCAGATTATATATGGAACCGATATACCCCGATCCCACCCTTTATATCTTCGGGGCGGGGCATATATCCCGTTATCTGGCTCCTTTGGCCAATATGGTGGAGTTCAGGGTCGTCGTCATTGATGACCGCAAAGAGTATGCCAACCGAGAACACTTCCCCCAAGCCGACGATATTTGGGTGCGGCAGTTCGAAGGGGTGGGGGAGGGAATCAAACCAGATGAGGAATCCTATATAGTAATCGTCACCAGAGGACATCTCCATGACTACACCGTTTTAAAGGAGGTCTTGCGCAAAGGCGCTCGCTACATCGGGATGATAGGAAGTCGGCGAAAACGAGAGCTCATCTATCAGCAGTTAAGACAGGAAGGATATACCCAAGAGGAGCTTGATAGGATTCACGCACCCATCGGCCTAGATATCAATGCAGAGACCCCTGAGGAGATCGCCATAAGCATCATCGCAGAGTTGATCAGAGTGAGAGCAGAGGGAAAGGCCCCAAAGGAGAAGACCTGGAGGGTATAAAATCTCCTTGACGCATCGATCCTCTTGCTGTAAATTAATTTTCGGAATGGGGGATCGTCTAGCGGCAGGACACAAGGCTCTGGACCTTGTTGCCGAGGTTCGAATCCTCGTCCCCCAGCCAAGGTCCCATCGTCTAGTGGCCTAGGACATCGGCCTCTCACGCCGAAAACACGGGTTCGAGTCCCGTTGGGACCACCAAGATTCAATGGAGACTCCGAAAAGGCCTTGAAGGTAAAAAGATTAATTTTTTACCTGCTATTGGGAGTGTTGGTGGGGGGAGGGGTTTTCGCCCAAGATGATGAGATCTTACGACTCAAAGAACAAATCATTGATCTCCAGAACATGGGTACCCTTGGCTTCCGCAATCTTGTCGCCTGTTCCAAGGTAATGGATTATGGCTCATTCGAACCCCTGTCCGATAATAAGGTAAAAGTTGGAGACGTAATCTTTTTCTATTTTGAGCCCCAAAATGTCTTTACACGCCGTGCAGAAGGGAAATATGAAATCTGGCTTACCGAGGATATGATCATCCTCACCGCAGATCAACGAAAAGAGATCTTTAAAAAAGAAAAGGCCCTAGAGATCCACTACCAATCTAGTTCCCCCCGGCTTGACCTTTATGGAATCAATCAACTGACGTTAATCAGCCTTCCTCCCGGCAAATATATTTTCAAGGCGATACTGCATGACCAATTGAAAGGGGAGGAGGCCTCGGCTACATGGCCTTTTGAGGTGACAAAGTGACAATTTATGTCCCTAAAATGGACGCTGTAGGGCATTACAAACTCCAAATGCCTTCTATTTTCAATAAACTTTGACTCTCATAATATGTTAATTTTAAAGGAAATATAATGCCTTCTCTTCTAAACCTCCCATATTTTAATCAATGGCACCCAAAATGCTTAAAGGAGGAAAATAGCAACGGGAGAGGATCTTGAAGGAGGTACAACAGACTAAATATAAGGTCATCTTTCTAGGACCCGCTCAAGATGGATTTGATTATGTGAACAAATTAACACAAAATCTGAGGGAGCGTTTTAATCTGTCCATTGAGGCTGTAGCGAGGTTGATGAAGTCGGCTCCGGTCACGGTCAAAAAAGAAGTGACCTTAGAGGAGGCCCAAAAGTACAAAAGGGCCCTTGAGGCCATTGGCGCCAGGGTAAAACTAGAACCTATGGCAGATGCAAACGGGGAACACGAGGAAAAAGAAAAATCTGCTGTTGCTTCCGAGTCAGGCCCCCAGGTCATCCCCCTTCGAGAACAAGCTCCTCCTCCTTCTCAGGAAGCTATCGGTATTAAAGAAACTGGTGAAAGGATGATCCAATGTCCTCAATGTGGTTTTGTCCAGCCGGAAACAAATGAATGCATCAAGTGTGGGATAATTATCTCTAAGTTCCTCAAACAACAAGAACAAATCCGTTCATTGGAAGGCAAAAGAGGTCCAACAGACCTTATCGGCACCTCAGCAGAGGGAGAAAAGGGCTACACCCCCTGGGAGGATATGGGGAATCTCGGCGTAATAACTGCCTTTTTCAGGACTATAAAGGAGGTCCTCTTTTCCCCCACCCTTTTTTTTCAAAAGATGCCCGTGGGCAAAGGAATACAAAATCCCCTCCTCTACGGGGTCATTATAGGTTTCTTGGGGGGGCTTTTTACCCTATTGTGGCAGTATACCTTTTCCAGTATCTTCGGGAGGATAAATATCTTCTTTACCTCTTACATCCTCATCTACGCCTTCTTTCTCCCCCTCCTGATTGCCATTGGCCTCTTCATAGTCAGTGGAATACTTCATCTTTCCCTCATGGTAGTGGGGGGAGGCAGGAAGGGATTTGAAGCCACCTTCAGGGTGGTAGCCTATACCAATAGCACCGGAGTCTTCTCCATTGTGCCTTTGCTTGGGGGATTTATCGCCGGCATTTACAACATTGTCCTATGGATCATTGGTTTAAGGGAAAGCCACCGCATCAGCACTGGGAAGGCAACTTTGGCGGTATTCCTTCCGGTTATCGTCGCAATAGTCTTCAGTATAATCGTTTTCTTTATGATATTTATCCCCCTTATTACCTCACAAACTCACATGATGCAACCGCCACCTAGTTTTTAAAAGTCGGGACCAAAATCTTGATCAACTCTCCAATAACTCAGAGAGAATATCTACTAAAAGTTTCTTGTCGGCTTCCCAAACTCCTTTCATCAATCCCTTTATTTTTCCCCATGGGGCCTTGGGGTCTCTCGCCTCCTGAATCAAACGTTGCAGGATAGCATCCTTTCTTTTCACCTTGAGCAACTCCTCCATTGTACTCTGTACCTTTCTTAACTCTACACTGGGATCCTTTATCTCCTTTTCCAATTGTTGGAGAAGTTCTTTAAGCCTCTCCTTCCCCTCCATCTCGGTTACCTCCTCGGCCAATACCTCGTGAGGCGGATGGGCAGCAACTGCAGTTCTCCTCTCTTTTTCCTCCTTATGTATAAGTTGTGCCTCCTCCATGGCCTCTTGAAGGATAGCCTCTACCATTTCTAGGTCTCTTTTATCTTTTTCCAACCCGCGGAGGAGTTCCTCAATTTTATCCCCTCTCTCCATCTCACCTATCTCCTCGGCTGGAGCCTGATCAGCTACCGGGGGGGCAGCCTCGTGCAACCTCGCCCTTTCCACCGAATCGATAAACTCCTCTTCCCCTATCTTCTTGCTCTCTTTATCACGCCAGGGGCTTCCCTGAAGCGCCTCGTCCAAGATGACTCGCGCCCTCTCCAGATCTTCTTTAAAATATATCCTCTCCTTTCCCCCTATATCGTAATCCTCCCCCCACATCCGGTCCCCCCGGCGGCGAAATTGTAGCCTTTCAAATCGCTTTAGGCTAACGGAACCATCACCATAGAGCTCTTTCAGGATAGTCCTCACCTCTCTCTGCCATTGTTTGAATTTAGGGTGTTGGTAATCAAGGCCCTCATGTTTTAAGGCCTCAATCTCATCCCTCAACTTCTGAAGCTTTTTGCGGTCTTCTTCTTTGGCCATTTTTAATGTTTGAAGGCCCTCTGTCCGGTAAAGACCATCGTAACCGGGGGATTGGCCTCATTACATGCCTCAATACTCTCGAAATCTCTCTCCGATCCTCCAGGTTGAACAATCCCCGTTACCCCCTCCTTTATCCCAACATCCACCCCATCGCGGAAGGGGAAGAAGGCATCAGAGACCATAATGGAACCTTTAATCCCCCCCTTATTCTCTCTAACCTGGTGATCTATCTCCTCTTTCAGGGCTGGATCCCTCTTGCCCTCTTCGATCTCCCGCTCCAATATCTTATAAGAAATCCCATGCCTGCGAAAACAAATGGCATCGGCGTACTTGGTATAGGCCTTGAAGACAGCGATTTCCGCTACCCCAACCCGATCCTGTTCCCCTGTTCCAATGCCTACCGTAACCCCATCCTTTACATAGAGCACAGAGTTGGAAGTTACCCCCTGTTGCACACACCAACCAAAGATCATATCCTCATACTCCCTATCGGTAGGGAGCCGGGCTATTCGATATTCCTTCCCCTGATGGAAGGCAATGGCAGGCTTTAGATCCTCTTTGGAGGATATCTTGTTGATGGGGGATTGCTGAACAATGATCCCCCCATCGATGAGGGATTTAAAATCAACAAACCTGAGGGTCCTATACTGTTCTAGCTTCCCTATTCGCCCTATTTTGATAATCCTAAGGTTCCTCCTTTTCCTCAAGATCTCCAAAGTCCCCTCTTCATAATCGGGGGCAACTACTACCTCCAAATAGTTCTGGCTCATTAGCTCAGCAGTGGTCTTATCCACAGGACGATTGAAGGCAACACATCCGCCGAAGGCAGCGATCCTGTCGGCCATGTTGGCCCTATCGTATGCCTCGGCCAAGGTCTTCCCGTAGGCTACTCCACAGGGATTATTGTGCTTCATGATGCAAGCCGCAGGCCCTTTAGTGAGATATTTTAAAATATTCAAGGCGTTATCAGCATCTGTCAAATTAATCTTGCCCGGGTGTTTACCCGCCTGTAGCATGTCGTCCTCGGTGATGGCGCTAACCAAGCCATTGCCAGGTTCTATAAACTTACAGTCACCCAGAACCAGATTTCCATTAACCAGTTCATAAAGGGCTGCCTCCTGCCCCGGGTTCTCCCCGTACCTAAGCCCTTTCTCGATAAGCTCACCTGTTTCCTCATCGGGAATCTTCCAAGTCCGTTTTCGATAAATAAGGGACTGGTCCCCGAACCTGATAACTAACTCCTCGGGAAAGTGATCGTCCATAATGGTTCGATAAGCCTTTTTATAGTCCTCCATTTTTCCTCTTCCTCAACTCCTCCTCGACCACCGCCACCAACGTGGCCTCATCAAGCCCCTGAAGTCTAAATAGGTCACCTACTTCCCCTGAAGCCCCGTAAGAGGTGACCCCCATTTTCCTGAAGCGCACCCGCCAGCCCTCTTCAGCCAGAATGTTACCCACCTTGCTTCCCAAACCGGTATCTATATGGTGATCTTCATAGGTGATGATCAAGCCGGTGCGAGCAGCCTCACGCAATATATCCACATCCGGATCCAAGGGGCAGGAAAAGTTAATCACCCGAACATAGCATCCCCTTTCGTGCAGGATCTCCCATGCCTTCAAAGCCCTATGTACCATCCCCCCCATGGTGATAATTGCTCCCATATCCCCTGCCCTGATGAGGTCACCTTTGCCATATTCGAACCAATATCCATCTCCAAAAAAGGGGGTGCCATCCTCTTTGGTGATCACCGGTTCTTTTTCCCTCCCCATAGCCACCAAGAAATTCCCCCAATGGTTTGCTATGTAGCGGATTATCCTATCGGTCTGGTTGGGATCAGCAGGGACAATGACCTTGAAACCAAAGAGATTACGCATTACTCCTAAGTAGTCAATACAATGATGAGTCTTCCCGTCTTGACCTACATCGAGTCCGCTATGGGTGCAGATGAGCTTCAGATTGGTGCCGTTTATATCGTTGAGGCGGTGTTGGTTGTAGGTCTCATCTACCCCAAAGACCCCGAAATCGGCGAAGAAGGCCAACACACCCTCTTTGGAGAGGGCCCCAGCAATAGTGGCAGTGTTGTGCTCCTGGATCCCTCCCTCAAAGAAGCGATCGGGAAAGAACCTTCCAAATTCCTCCACCTGTACAGAAGAGGCTAGATCACAGTTCAGGGCGACAATAGGGGTACCATCTCTCCGAGAGGAATTCCTTTGCGCCAGATCTATCAAGGCCTTTCCAAAGGCCTTTCTGTTACCCACCTTCTGGCTGACCTCATATGTAATGGGATCTCCCACATCAATATTTAGAGGCGGAGCTGGACGCTGAGGCCTCCAATCCATAAACATCCCTTCCTGCCGCAGCATTTGGTACCTCTCTAGATCATCCTCCAACCCCAGCTCAGCAATGGCGGCCTTATACTCCTCTGGCTTAAGGGCCCTTCCATGAAATTCCCGTTTGTTCTCCATGAAGCTCACACCCTTTCCCATCACAGTATGAGCAATTATGGCCACTGGGGCATGTTCCTTCCGCAAGGCCTCCCTCACCCCCTGATAGATCTCTTGGAAATCATGCCCATCGACCTCAATGACCTCCCATCCATCAGCCCGATAACCCGCTTTGATGTCCTGCGGCATTACCTCATCGATGCTCCCGCTTATCTGTAGGCGATTGTAGTCGATCAACACAATTAGGTCATTGAGATTATATTTCTTGGCAAATCTTCTGGCCTCGCCTACTTGCCCTTTGGTCTGTTCCCCATCACTCATCAACACGAAGGTATGATAACCCAACCGCAAAAGCCGGGAGGCCAAGGCCATTCCACAACCGGCCGAAAGACCCTGGCCCAAATTGCCCGTATTCCACTCTACCCCAGGAACTCTATTATCCACATGACCCTCAAAGATACTGCCTGCTTGGCGGAAGGTGGTAATAGCTGCATCAATATCAAAAAACCCCAATCTGCCCAGAACAGCGTAGACCCCCGGAGAGGTGTGTCCATGACTGATGACGATGCGATCTCTTTTAGGGGAAAAGGGATCGTCGGGGCGCAGATTGGCCTTGGCGTAGATGAGGAGAAAAAGGTCTACAGAAGACATGGATCCCCCCGGATGCCCCGATCCTGCCAGGGTGGTCATTTTAATAATGTCCCCCCTAGCCAGAGTTGCCAATCGCTGCAGTTGTTTTAGCTCCTCATCATTTAGCCTTCCTCTATTAAACCCCCTCTCAACCATCTCATCACCTTAAATATTCCTAAAATGGCTGCGATTTCTATATGGCATATTTTATGGCCAATGACAAGGAATTTAATGTCCCTATCCCAGTAAGGTAATCAAGAAGACCCCTGAAATCATCATTCCCACCCCAGCGAGGCGAACCCCTATCTCCTCCTCCCCAAATAGTATCCCTCCGTAGAGGACGCCGAAGAGGGGACTCAACCTCTTAACAGCGATCATATAGGCTGCTTGCACCATGGTGATGGCAAAGTAGTGACTGACCAACATCACGGCTGCAGCCCCTCCCACCGCCATCCCCTGCCAAGGTCTTCGCCACAATGCTGCGATTCTAACCCTCTTAGTTAACAAAAGGAAAGGAAGCAGAAAGAGGGTTAAAGCAATGATATAGAAAGGACCGAAAAAAAGGGGATCCGAACGCAGTATGGCGGCCTTCCCCAAAGCAGAGGTGTAGGCGTAAAGGAGGGAGACCAACAACATCATCCATGACCCCCGTTCAGCAAGGACTGCCCTAAAGGGACCCCAAGCGCCCTCCGCCTTTTTGTTCAGGTTGAGGATATAGGTCCCTGCCACAACGAGAATGATACCCCCTGCACCCCATAGATTAGGAAGCTCGCCCAAAAAGAGAAACCCGGTGAGGATGAGAAAGGCTGGGGTAAAAGAGAGGAAAGGAAGAGTGAGGGAAAGGGGAGAGGACTGAATGGAGTTCATATAGAGGAAAAGAGCAGCCCCTTCCACTGGGAGCAGAAGGGCCACTATTGCCCAAAAGGCCGCCCCCAGAGGGGGTATGGACACTATAAACAAAAGTGGGATGAGAAATGGAAGGAGATATAGAAGGCGAATCATCCCCATTTCATATGGATTCAGATCGGAGAAAAAACGTTTGGTCAAGGCATCGGCCGTGGCCCACATCAAGGCAGAAAGGAGCGACAGCAGGAACCAAAGCACCCCTTACTTAGCCCTCTTGCCCATGAACTTGAGAAATGGCTCGAAGAGATCTATGGGTATGGGGAAGAGGGTGGTCGAGTTGTTCTCTGCTGCTACCTCCCGCAAAGTCTGCAAGAACCTCAATTGCAGTGCAATAGGATAGGTGTCAATAATTTTGGCGGCGTCAGCTAGTCGCTGAGCAGCCTGATATTCCCCTTCAGCATTAATGACTTTGGCCCTCCTCTCCCTCTCGGCCTCGGCCTGTTTGGCCATGGCCCGCTGCATCTCCTGGGGGAGGTCTATATGCTTGATTTCCACCAGGGAAATCTTTATCCCCCAAGGGTCGGTCTGCTTGTCCAAGATGCTTTGAAGCTTTTGGTTGATATTCTCTCTCTCCGCCAAGTTCTCATCTATCTCCGCCTCCCCCACGACACTGCGCAGCGTGGTTTGGGCCAACTGGCTGGTGGCATAAAGGTAGTTCTCCACCTGAACCACCGCGTCCTCCGGAGACATAACCCTGAAATAGACCACCGCATTTACCTTGATGGAGACATTGTCCTTGGTGATGACATCCTGAGGGGGAACATCTAAAACCACCGTTCTCAAGCTCATCTTCACCATACGATCGACGCCCGGGATGATAAAAAAGATCCCTGGCCCTTTAGCCCCGATAAGCCTACCCAACCGAAATATAACACCCCTTTCATACTCCCTGCAGATCTTTATAGCAGAGCTTAATATAATGAGGAGAAAAAGAATTATGATAGGCAGAAAAAACATAGCTTCCCTCCTTTTTTGACCTATTTTTAAGACTTGGTAACCTTTACCTTCATACCCTTTAAACCAACCACCTTTACCTCGTCCCCGGCTTTAATCTCCTGCTCAGACTCAGCATTCCAGAGTTCACCGCGAATCTCCACCAGACCTTCCGGCCTCAAATCCGTCTTGGCAAAACCCCTCTCCCCGATCAGTCCTTCTTTACCAGTGGTAGGACGGCGTCGGTGGGCCCTTACGGCCATAGTAAGGGCGAAGAGGAAAAACCCGGCGCTTACCAGCACCACTGGCAAGATAAAATTCCAAAAGGATATGCGCAGGTACTCCGCCGGGCTCTCTATCAGCATGATGGAACCCAAAAGGAGTGAAATTACCCCCCCGATAGAAAGCATCCCATAGCTAGTAACCTTGATCTCAGCGATAAACATAATGATCCCTAATACGATAAGAGCGATCCCCGCATAATTGACCGGCAGCATCTGAAAGGCAAAAAATGCCAAAATAAGGCATATCCCCCCGATTATACCCGGTA
>QMLM01000050.1 GCA_003646745.1 Deltaproteobacteria bacterium
CAATTTTTTCTCTATCTTATAGGAGTCTTTATTATGAAAACAAAAAATATGGGTAATTAGATTGAATAACTTACAAGCACTTTGGTTAGGGATATTGCAGGGAGTCACGGAGTTTTTGCCGATAAGCAGCTCTGGACATCTCGTCCTGGGCAAATCGATCTTGGGCCTCCATACCGAAGGAGTCCTCTACGAGGTATTTGTCCATTTCGGGACTTTTCTAGCGGTCCTGACGGTCTTTTGGGACGACATCCGGAAGATGTTCGGTGCATTATGGCGTGCGCTGCAGCATCCGAGACCAAACAATTTGTCTCGTAGCTGCCGCGAAGATTTCTTTTTTCGGCTGGTGATCCTAATTGCACTGGGCACAATTCCGGTGATAGTGGTCGGGTTGCTGTTCGAGGGTGAAATAGAAGCCACCTTCTCTAAACCACTTTTTGTCTCTTTTGCCTTGCTTGTTACCGGCACCATCTTGCTCGGTACGCGTTGGAGCAGACCTCGGGATCGCCAGTTTGGCATGGTGAGGGCGCTGCTGATCGGCGTTGCCCAGAGTTTTGCCATCTTGCCGGGAATCTCACGTTCGGGTTCTACCATCGCTGCAGGGATGTACTTGCGGGTGGACCGTAGCGAGGCCGCCCGTTTTTCTTTCCTGCTGGCTTTGCCGGCTATTCTAGGGGCCACTGTGCTGGAAGGTTTGAAGCTGTTTCAAAGTGGTATACCTTCGCACCAGGCCGTCCCGTTGCTCGTCGGCACGATCGCCGCCTATGTCTCGGGGACGATTGCACTGAGGTGGCTGCTGGGGGTGATTCGCCGCGGACGACTTGACCGATTCTCGTACTACTGCTACGCAGTGGGTCTAGTCGCCCTTATCTGGTTCTCAAAAGGTACTCATTTCTGATCCCAAATCGCGTTGTTTCTGCCCAAGTTACTGAAGTAGGATATAAACGGGGAGGAAATGGAACATCATGTGCTTACATAGCTTAGGTTAATTAAAGGCAATAAAGGGGAGATTAACATATGGCAGAAATTATTAGTCCGGGATGTAAAAGAGGTGTCCCTGGCAACGTGGAGATGCCTCTGGCGGTGGAGCGTCTGCCCAATGATTGGACTCACGACATGTTCGAGGTTAGGGTGCCGCCTCGGGTCACTTTCGCAGAACTGCGGCTGTATATTGATGACAGCGGCAAGGTCTTCATAAGAAATGTAATGTTCCACAGGGCCTAATGGCCAAACAAAAATCAAAAAGGAGGTCGAAAGATGACCATCGAAAAGGAGATCAGTGAGAAGAGGCGCAGACAGTGTGCAAAGCTTGTAGAGATATCCAAGGATATTGTAAGGCAGGCCTTTGATAAATTTAAGTATGGGGAGTTGGGGATAACCTGGACGGGTGGAAAGGACAGTACACTAACCCTTTGGATCATCCGTCAAGTCTGCCAAGAGAAGGGTTTGCCTCTTCCAAAGACGATGATCATCGGTGAAGGTGATGAGTTTGAGGAGATAGAGGAATTCGTCAGGAGGATTAAAGAGGAGTGGGAGGTTCCCCTTGAGGTTTGCAGAAATGAAGATGTGTTGAAGGCCGCTAATTATACCTTAAACGCCCCGGTTAAGGTAAAGGACTTGAATGAACGTAACAGAGAGGAACTCAAACGTATTGGATTTGATGGGGACGAGTTTCCCTTTGAGGCTGAGTCATATGTCGGCAACCATTTGATGAAGACCGTAGTGCTCAATCAGTTTCTCGAGCGCAACAACATCAAGGGGATATTTCAGAGTATCCGTTGGGATGAACATCCTACGAGGTTTAACGATGAGTATTTTGAACACAGGCAGGGGGGTTATCTTGTACCCGAGCATACCAGGATTCGCCCCATTTTGCACTTCACCGAGAAGGACCTCTGGGACACCTATGCCGCTTTTAAGATCCCATATTGTGTACTCTATGAGCAGGGGTATCGTTCCCTGGGCGCGAGGACGACCACGGTGAAAAACTCAGACGTTCCCGCGTGGCAGCAGGATCTTGAGAACACAGAGGAGGGGGTTGGCAGACGGCAGGATAAGGAGAGGGCAATGGCGAGGATGCGGCAGTTAGGGTACATGTAGCTCTACTTTGAAGGCTTTTGAAATCAAGGGGGACCCTTTTCTGCCCTTTAAAACTTCTAGGAGGTAAAGGAGAGATGGCTAGTTTGGTGCCGCCGCATGGGGGTAAGTTGATTAAGAGATTGCTGGAGGGGGAGGAGTTAGTCGAGGCTAAAAAGAAGGCGAGGGAGTTGCCGAAGGTACTGATGACCTCCAGGGAGACATCGGATCTTATCATGATCGGGATGGGGGCCTTTAGCCCGCTAGATGGTTTTATGGGCAGCAAGGATTGGAGGAGTGTATGTGAACAATACAAGATGGCCAACGGGATATTTTGGCCCATCCCGATCACACTCTCTATATCTAAGGATGAGGCCTCCGGATTAAAAGAAGGTGATGAGGTGGCGTTAGTTGACGGGGACAGCGGTGAGTTGATGGGTTCTATGAGGATAGAGGAGAAATATACCATCGATAAACGCTATGAATGTAAGCAAATCTTCCGCATCGATGATCCCAAGCACCCTGGAGTGGCTAAGGTGATGGCGCAGGGAGAATTCAATATTGCAGGCCAGGTGGAGGTGTTTAGCGAGCTCGACTATCCCCATCGGTTTCCCGGGCTTTATGCGCGGCCCCAACAGACCCGTGCCATATTTCAGCAGCGGGGGTGGCAAACGATTGCGGCCCTACAATTACGCAATCCAATGCATCGATCCCATGAATATATTGCCAAGATCGCCCTGGAGGTCTCGGATGGTCTTTTTGTTCACCAGTTGGTGGGAAAGTTGAAAGAAGGGGATATACCGGCGGAGGTACGTGTTCGGTGTGTCCAGGTGGTAATAGATAACTACTTTCCGAAAGAGAGGGTTGTCACCAAGGTTTATCCGATGGAGATGAGGTATGCTGGCCCCCGGGAGGCCCTGCTTCATGCGGTATTTAGGCAGAACTATGGGGCAAGCCATATGATCATCGGCAGAGATCATGCGGGTGTGGGGGATTATTATGGGGCGTTTGATGCCCAAAAGATATTTCATGAGATCCCAGAGGATGCCTTGGCAATAAAGATACTGCCGATAGATTGGACATTTTATTGTTATAGGTGTAAAGGAATGGCCTCCTTTAAGACCTGTCCCCATGACAGAGAAGATCATCTGATACTCAGTGGGACTTTGTTGCGCAAAATGCTCACAAAGGGAGAACCTGTCCCACAGGAGTTCAGTCGTCCGGAGGTCTTGGATATTCTCAGGGAGTATTACTCAAACCTGAAGAGAAAGGCAGGGGTTAAATTACATCATAATGCTACCGGGAATTGAGAGATCAATGATCTCTTTCAGTTGGGGTGAGGAGCTCGCCCACCCCCTTCTTCTCTTATCAAGATCCAACCTACCACCTCCCCTGGATCGATGATGGTCTTTCCTCCCTCGTCACGCGGCCAGAACTGGCCTCCGCGATCGAACTGCGAACTGGTATCTCCCGAAGACTCCTCCATTTCCTTTAATATCCTCTGAAAGCGGTCTTGCCATTGGGTCATATTTTGAGGGCGCAGGTCGATCCACTCCCAATAGGCCCATTTCTCGATGCTCTCCGAGGAGATGAGCCAGGGCTCCTCTTCCCACCTCTTGTCCCGAGCAGGGCGGGTGGCAAAAAGGAGGGTTTCTCCGTCGGGCAAAAGGATGGGGATCCCGATGGAGATGGCAGCGGAGCGCATATTTTGGCTCCGTTGCACCTCCCTCTCTAAGGTCTGGGACAAATCCTCGGGGGAAGGGGCGAGGGCCTCTTCTAAAGTACTGTAGCACCTCTTAAGGAGATGAGCCTCGAAGATCAATTTAGCAACCCTAGGTGGCCCCAAAAGTTCATACGCGATCCCCTCCTGACCCAAGGACTCCATCTCCTTGATGACCCTTTGACGCAGCATACCGGCACGATAGGTGGGACCCATCACTGCCCCTGCGATGGCACCAAGTACATCCTTGGAGGTGCTTGCCCCTTGGATCTCAAGTAGGGCCACTCGGGCGACATCCTCGGGGGTGACAAATTCCATCAGTCCCAAGGTGGTGATGGCCTTAAACTCATCCAGTGAAAAGAGGCCATTTTCCCCTGTGTCCACGTAAACCCCTTCCAATTCTTTTCCCTTTAAATGCAATCCTGCCTTTACCTCTTCCCAGCGAAAGGTCACCCCAGGGGTCAACCGGTAACCCTCCTTTGGGGGGCAGTCATAGAGGGGAATGGGGTTTGTACCCTTAAGGATTCGTCCCCTCCCTACCCCCTTCCAGCCGATGAGGGCGGCAGGCTTCAGCTCTTTGACAATTGGCCCCTCTGGGGTCCTGTCCAGCAAAAAGAGCAGAAGGGTATGGGCCCCAGCCACCGCTGTCTTGGATAACAAGACCCGGGAGGGGCGCTCCTCCCCATGGGTAAAGGGGATGTTCAAACCCATTCCCCCTGTGCCTGTTGTCCCTATCTTTAGATAAAGGAGGGTCTTCGCCCGCCTCATCGCCTCGTAGAGGATCTGGATGTGGCGAGTCAATTGCGGAATATAAAGGGTGGAGAGAACGCGGTAGATCCCGTTAGTCAGGTCCTCTAGACTCTGAGGGGATTTTATGTTTTGGGAGACCTCCTGATAGCTTTGATAGATATTCTGGTAGGCGAGGGCGGTGGCGGTATTTATGCAATCTACGATGATCTCAGGTCGGTGTTTTGTTATTATCCTGTACAGGGTGGAGGAGGTAAGGATCTCCTCGGTCAGTTCTCCCAAGGCATCCTCTGCCAGCCACTTCTGATATTGGGGGTTGGCCAAGATCTCATTCTGGGTAATTTCCCTCAAGGACCAGCGCACAAATAGGTTGCCGTGTTCAGGAATCAATCTGCATGAGCTGGGTGCCTCTGAGCGTAGCCTCTGGACCGCCGCTGTGGCCTCCTCCTTTCGCAAGGAGGCGACGATCAGAACCGCCGGTTCTTCGAGCAGGAGACGTCGACAGAGAGCAAGACCCACCTCCCCATATCCTCCCAATACCATGGCCCTCTTACCTTTTATCTCCATCCTATTTGCCCCAATGCTCCTTTATCTGCCCCAGCAGGGCAGGGAGGATTTCACCGGCTGGGCCCCGGAGGAATGTGTCCACCATGGAGGAGATAGGGGTCGGATTTTTGTTCACCTCTACCACGAAGGCCCCCTGTCGTTTGGCCATCAGTGGGAAGGAGGCCACCGGCTGGACTACGGCTGAGGTTCCTACTACAAGGAGGAGGTCGCATTTTCCGATTAAACGGTATGAGAAGACCAAGTCTTCCTTGTTCAGAGATTCCCCAAACCAGACCACATGTGGCCTCAACAACGCCCCACAGCCGCACTTGGGGGGGATTTCCGGCAGGGGAACGCGATAATCCTCTTTAACTGTTCCCTCCTTGACGCACCGTAGTTGCCAGAGGTTGCCGTGGATCTCAATGATCTTGTTGTTTCCTGCCCGGCGGTGTAGGCCGTCCACATTCTGGGTGATGAGAGAGAAGTGGGGGAACATCCGCTCCATCTCGGCAATGGCTAGGTGTCCTGGGTTTGGTTCGGCCTTGGCGATGATCCCCCGGCGCCAATCATACCATTCCCATACCAGCTTTGGGTTGGTCTGAAAGGCGTAAGGGGTAGCCAATTCCTCCACCCGGTATCTCCTCCATAGGCCATCCTCTCCCCTAAAGGTAGGAATGCCGCTCTCGGCCGAAATCCCCGCTCCGGTGAGGACGACGACCCTCTTAGATGGCTGAAATTGTTTTATTAAACCCCCAGAGAGTTCCATTTTACCACTTCATGTTCTATATCACCCCTTTCATTCCAATGTCAAATGCTTCTCTTTATTCCCCTTGACGACGAAGAGGAAACCTATGATGATAAGGGATAAAAAGGAGCAGCAGATGGAGCAGGAAGTCTCTTTGATAGATGTACATGCCCATTTGGATGAAGTAAGTGATCTATCCGAGGCCCTCCAGGAAGCCAGGGCAGCAGGGGTAAGGGGGATCATCGCCGTAGGGGTTCATCTAGACTCCAACAAGAAGGTCCTTACAATCGCTGAAGGAAATCGGGGATTTGTTTACCCCGCCCTTGGTTACCATCCCTGGGAGATAAGGCAGGGGGAGATAGAGGGTTGCCTATCCTTTATCAGAGATCACATCCAGGAGTGTGTGGCCCTAGGGGAGATAGGGTTGGATTATAAGGTTAAGGTCAAAAAAGAACTACAGTGGGAGGTCTTTGGGAAATTGTTGGATATCGCCCGTGAGCATCAAAAGCCGGTAATCATCCATTGCCGTTATTCCCACCGCCGAGCCCTGGAGATGGTGAAAGAGAGGAAACTGCAGAGGGCTGTCTTTCACTGGTATACCGGACCCCTCGAACTGTTGGAGCAGCTTTTGGCCATGGGATACTTTATCTCTGCTACCCCTGCCCTCCAATATAGCCCTATCCACCAAGAAGCCATCAAAAGGGCCCCGCTGGAGGGGATTTTGCTAGAGACAGATACCCCTGTTAGTTATGGCGGGAAAGAAGCCAGGCCGAAGGATGTGTGTGTCACCATGCAGGAGGTGGCCCGCCTCAAGGAGACGGAGCCCGTTACGGTGGCCAGAAAGACGACCATTAACGCTGCCCGCTTTTTCCAACTCCCCCTCCGCTGTCCAGGGGAGCAGGGTTGACTTTTAAAGGTAAAAAAAGTATGGTTACAATAATAGTGAGCAAGAGCTCACCATTTATAATTTAAGATATTTTAAGGGGTTAAAGAATAAAGAGGTAGATAAGTCCCTGAAGGGGGTTTTATGAAGGAGGCAGAAAAGTCTCAAAAAGGGGAGGGAACTTTTTTATGAGAAAGTATGAAGTGGAGAAGATCAGAAATGTCGGCATCTTCGGTCATGGCAGCGACGGTAAGACCTCTTTGGCAGAAGCGATCCTTTTTGATACTGGAGCGAACACCCGTATGGGGAGGGTAGACGATGGGTCTTCCATCCTCGATTATGAACCAGAGGAGATAAATCGCAAGATATCCATCAACTCGGCCATCGCCCACTATGAGTGGGACAAACATCGGGTGATGTTGTTGGATACTCCAGGTGATGCCAACTTTATCTTTGATGCCAAGGCATGCATGCATGTCGTAGAGGGAGGGATTATCGTCATCGGGGCCAATTCAGGGGTCAAGGTCCAGACTGAAGCCGTATGGAGGGAGGCTAATGCCCTGGGGCTGCCTCGCATTATCTTTATCAGCAAGATGGATATGGAGAGGGCGAGGTTTACCGATACCATGGAGGACGTTAAAGAAAATTTGAACGACATCCACGTCCTTCCCCTTCAATTGCCCATCGGACAGGAAAAGGACTTCCAGGGGGTGATCGACCTGTTGCGCAACAAGGCCTTTATCTATGATGGAGATGGCAGTGGAAGGTATCAAGAAAAGGAGGTTCCTTCTGATATAGCACAAGAGGCAGAACAACAGCGGGTGAAGGTCATCGAGACCCTAGTAGAGATGGATGACGAGCTGATGGAGAGGTATTTGGAAGGGGAGGAGTTGAGCCTGTCGGAACTCTATCTTTGTCTGAAGAAAGGTACTTTGAAGGGTAAATTTACCCCTGTAGTTTGTGGTTCCTCCATCAAAAACATAGGGATTCAGCCTCTTTTGGATCTGATCAATATGTGCCTCCCCCCCCCCTCTGAGGTTGGCCCGAGGCAGGGTAAAAACCCCAAAACAGGGGAAGTCGAGTCCAGAGAGGCAAGAGAGGATGCCCCTTTTTCCGCCTATGTCTTTAAGACCATTGCAGACCCCTTTGCCGGCCGGCTGACCCTCTTTCGAGTCTATTCGGGAAGTATCAGCGCAGATACCTCTATTTATAATTCCACTAAAGGTATAAAGGAGAGGGTTGGGCAGATCTTTACGCTTCAAGGGAAAAAACAAGAACCTGTCGGCTTCGCAGCCCCCGGAGATATAGTAGCTGTGGCCAAACTCAAGGAGACCACTACCGGTGATACATTTTGTGACGAGAAGGATCCCATTGTATTTGAAGAGGTATCTCCCCCACCCCCTGTCATCTCGTATGCCATAAGACCCAAGAGCAGGGGAGATGAGGAGAAGATCGCTGTCTCTTTGCATAAGCTGATGGAAGAAGACCCCACCATGAACATCACGCGAGATGAGCAGACAAAGCAGATCATCCTCTCAGGGATGGGGCAGGTCCATGTGGATGTGGTGGTAGAAAAACTTAAGCGCAAATTCGGGGTGGAGGTAGATCTGGAAGCCCCTAAGGTACCGTATAAGGAGACGATAAAAAAGGTGGCCAAGGGAGTTATCTACAGGCACAAAAAGCAGACAGGGGGAAGGGGGCAATTTGCGGAGGTCCATTTTGATATCTTCCCCTTGGAGAGGGGAAAGGGGTTTGAATTTGAGGAGGCATTAACGGGTATGAATGTGCCGAGAAACTTTGTACCGGCCGTCGAAAAAGGGGTTGCAGAGGCCATGGCCTCAGGGGTCTTGGCAGGATATCCGGTAGTTGATGTAAAGGTTCGCTTTTATGATGGAAAGTCCCACGAAGTGGACTCCTCGGACATGGCCTTCAAAATCGCCTCGATCATGTGCTTCAAAAAAGGTGTTCGGGATGCGAACCCTGTGCTTTTGGAGCCCATTATGAAAATGGAGGTTATTGTCCCGGAGGAAAATGTAGGGGATGTAATCGGCGATCTTAACGGTAGAAGGGGCAAGATACTTGGGGTGGAGGCCAAGGGGGATAGCCAAATTATCAAGGCCCACGTCCCTATGGCGGAGGTCCTGAAGTACGCCCCTGACCTCACGTCGATGACTGGTGGGAGAGGTAGCTTCACCATGGAGTTCTCCCACTACGAAGAGGTTCCACCTCATATCAGTGAGCGTATCATTGCCGAAGCCCAGAAGGAAAGGGGAGAAGGGCAGTAAGATCATCCTGTTTGAATGCGCGCCGTTGTTCAGAGGGTAAAAGAGGCAGAGGTCTCTGTGGGGGGG
>QMLM01000051.1 GCA_003646745.1 Deltaproteobacteria bacterium
ATCCTCTTCATGAGCTTCTCACAGATAGAAAGATGAGCCCCGGACATGATGCTAAGGCCGAGGACATCCACATCCTCTTCAATAGCGGCGTTGATGATCTGATCAATAGTCTGATGTAGACCAGTATAGACCACCTCCATACCCGCATCCCGCAAGGCATGGGCCACCACCTTAGCTCCCCGATCATGTCCATCTAATCCTGGCTTGGCGATCAACACCTTTATCCGCCTCTGCACCACTGTCTCCTCCTTTATTCTAGGCAAAGTCTACCCCTGTCTATCTCCTTCAGAAGGCTTTCCTTCCCCCGCAAGATATGTTCCCTGACCAACTCCTCCACCTTTTTAGAGTCTTTCTCCCTCATGGCCTGCAACATCCGTCGGTGATCTTGCAAGGAGACCTGAGGCATCCCCTCCATCTTTAAGATGAAGACGCGGTACTTATAAAAATAGTCCCTCAAATTGCTGATAATTTGATACAGCTTATCGCTATGGCTAGCACGGTAGATCATTTCGTGAAACTTAGTGTTTAACCGAATGAACCCGTCGACGTCCCCCCGCTCCAGGGCCTGCTGTGACCTATCTATAATCTTTTGCAGGCGCGACAAAACTCCATCATCGACCTGTTTGGTGGCCAAGGAGGCGGCGTAGCTCTCCAAAACTGCTCTAATACCAAATATCTCATCGATCTCCTCCTTGGTGGTCCCTTTCACCACCGCCCCTCCCTGGGGGATTTTATACACCAAACCATCCTGTTCCAGTCTGGAGATGGCCTCACGTATAGGGGTCCGACTTACCCCAAGTCCTTCGGCCAATCTTTGCTCAATGAGCCTCTCACCGGCCTTGAAATCCCCTCTCTGGATCCCCTTCTTAAGTCTGTCGTAGACCACCTCACGTAGGGGTTTGCGTTCGCGGCCCTTGATTTCCCAAAGTCCCCTTTTAACCATACCTATACTGAACCCCGAAGCCGCCCCGAGGATAATTCCACTCCAATGCGCCGTATGGACAGGCCACTAAACAACTGCCGCACTCGAGGCAACCCGCATATTCTATCAAAAGCTCACCTGTGTCCTCATTTATGGAATAAAGCCCTCCTGGACATATGTAAAGGCAATGCCTCTCAGCACAATCCTTGCAGATCTCCTGTTTGATGTGTATATGGGTCTCCTTATCGTTCTTGAAGGCATCCAAGGCGAGCTTAGATGCGGGGTCCATCATATCCTCCTAAATCTCCAGACATCCTTGAGGCCAGCTATATTGAAAATCCCCTCTTTAATTCCTCTCCACAGGGTGGAAGAAATCTTTTCCTTGGGTCCTTCCCCTATCCAAAATATCTCCTCTAAGATATTGCAAAGCCATCGGGGATAAAAATTAAAGAGTCTGGGGTTTTCAACGACCTCCAAGCTATCCCGAAAGGTCTCCATATCCTGCAGGATGAAACTTTCCCTGAGCAGGTCTTCATAGTAAGCGAGCGAGGACGCGGAAAAGTCCCCCGTCTCTTTAGCCCTTTTTACCGCTTGAGCTGCCATGCATCCTGAAGCCAAGGCGAATTCCATTCCTCGTACGGTGATTCCCATATTGAGGGCGAAACCTGCCGCGTCCCCCACCACCAATATACCATCGCCATAAGGTCTGGACAGGAGGGTACGGCCTCCCTCTGGTATGAGGTGGGCGGAGTATTCCACCAATTCCCCACCTCTTATGAAATGGGCCACCTCCTCCCTTTCTTTGAACTCTTCAAGGAGTCGATGGGTCTCTGTAGGGGGCTGAGTCTTTAAAAAGGATTCTATCCCTATTACCAACCCAAGGGAGATGGTGTCGCTGTTGGTATAGAGAAATCCACCGCCAAAGGCCCCATGGGTGATGGATCCAAAGAATAGGTGGGCCATCCCCTCGCCTGGCTTGAGGCCGAAGCGCTCTTCAATGACCTCCGGCTGAAGTTTTACCACTTCTTTGATCCCCACCGCAGCATTTCGGGGAGGCAAAGGTCCTCTCAAACCAGCCTTTTGTGCAAACAGGGAAAGGGCGCCGTCAGCAATGATGACTACATCGGCGGGAATTTCCTCTCCCTCGGATACCACCCCCACCACTCGGCCATCTTCTTTTAGGAGCTCAGTTACCCTTCGTTGTGGAACCACGAAGCCGCCTCTGTCCATTACCCTTTCCCCAAACCACTTATCAAAACGCGATCTCAGTATCGTGTAGCTGTGTGGGGTTTCCTCCCGGAACTTCTCCGAGGTGAATTGCAAGGTGAAAGAAGAACCATCACCCATCATGGTTATAGCTTCCTTTGTGACCAACCTCTCCAAGGGGGCCTCATCCAAAAGTTCAGGTAAAAAAGGCTTCAGCGGACGCAAATAGATCCTACCCCCGGTTACGTTTTTGCTGCCGGGATGATCACCTCGCTCTAAGACCAGAACTTGAATGCCTTCTTTGGCAAGGCAATAGGCACAGGCCAATCCACCCAACCCACCCCCTACTATTACCACATCAATTCGCTCCATACTCCTATCCCTTCGCCAACTCTCTCTTTAGTTCCTCAGTCAGCAGCGGGAGAACCTCGAAGAGGTCACCTACAATCCCATAGTCGGCGTATTGAAAGATAGGGGCCCTGGGGTCTTTGTTGATGGCCACGACCACATTGGAGGTATCCATCCCCATAATGTGGTGGATGGCGCCGGAGAGTCCTATGGCAAAATAGAGTTTGGGAGATACGGTCTTGCCGCTCTTGCCCACTTGGTCATCCTGGGGTCTCCAGCCGCTATCCACCACTGCCCTGGTAGCCCCTACAGTGGCCCCTAACACATCTGCCAGATCCTCTAGCAATCGGAAGTTCTTCGGCTCTTTAAGCCCTCTTCCTCCTGTGACGATGATCTCTGCCTCCGTGAGGTCTAATCTCTCCTTGGCGGCCCTAACTACCTCCAACACCTCCAGCTTAACCTGGTCAGGGTCAATTGAAACCTCCAACTTGTGTACCTCCCCCTTGCTGGCGCCGGACAAGGAGGGGGGAGGAAAGGTATTAGGCCTCACCAACGCAATTTGTGGTCTCCCCTTCCGGCAGACCACATCAGCCAAGACTTTCCCCCCAAACAGCGGCTTTGTAGCAACAAGAAGGTTATCGTCCCCTATCGCAAGGTTTAGACAATCCACAGCGATCCCGGTATCTAGCCTTCCTGCTAAACGGGGAAATAGATCCTTGGCGAGAAAAGTAGCCCCAGCAAGAAGAATTTGGGGGGTTTCTTTGCCGGCTAGATGGGAGATGAGCTGAAGATAGATATCACTATTGTACCTCTCCAAGAGGGGATCATCCCATTGATAGACATTATCAGCATATGAAGTTAACTCCCCAGCTAGATCACTAACCCCTGAGCCGAGCAATAATGCCGCGAGTTTTACGCCTAGTTTGTCCGCCAGCTCCCTCCCTTTGCCCAACAGCTCCAGAGTTACTTTTCTGAGTTTACCATCCCGCTGCTCCGCAAAAACCCATACCTCTGCCGACATCTCGAACCTCCTAAATTACTTTGGCCTCTTCTTTAAGGAGCTTAACCAACTCCCTTACTGCATCGGGCACCTCTCCCTCCACGATCTTGACAGGAGGTCTCTCTGGGGGTCGATGGTATCGCAGCACCTCTTGCTTGGCCCCTGCAACACCTGCCTCTGTAGCGGGAAGGTCCAAAGCAGCCAAATCCAACCTTTTAATTTCGGTACGCATGGCCTTCATTACCCCTGTTATAGGCGGCACCCGGGGTTCATTTAGCCCCTTCTGTGCCGAAAGGAGTACTGGCAGGGGAGCCTTCAGGATCTCTTTGCCACCCTCCACCTCCCTCTCTACTGTGACCGTGCGCTGCTCAGAAGAGACCTCGATCTTGACCGCTACGGTGATATGGGGAATACCCAAAAATTCTGCCACTAAAGGCCCCACTGCCCCAGAGGAATCATCAAAGGCCTCCCTACCACAAAGGATTAGGTCATACTCCATATTTTTAATGGCCTGGGCCAAGGCCTTGGCTGTAACATACTCATCCCCTCCAATAAGGGCCGGGTCATCCAATAAAACAGCCTCATCTGCACCCATAGCTACCCCGGTACGTAAGGCCTCGACAGATTTCTGGGTACCTAAGGTAACAACAGTAACCTTCCCAGAACCCACTTGCTCCTTGATCCTAAGGGCCTCCTCTACCGCCAAGGAGTCAAAAAAGTTCAAGGTATATTTATCCTCAACCTCCACGGCGGAGCCGCCCTCCCTTACCTGAACCATTGCCTCACTATCCGGCACTTGTTTCACCAAGACCACGATATTCACAAACGACCCCTCCTTTCGCTATCCTCTCAAATTAGCTCAAATTTTACCGATGATCAACCTCCCGATAAAATCCTTTAAGACCTCCTGAGTCCCTCCACCGTAAAGGACAAACCTGGCATCTCGGAAGTGCCTCTGGGGAGCATATTCATAGGCAAAACCATTAGCCCCATAGATCCTGGTGGCCTCATCCACTACCTTTTGACAGACCTCAGTGGCATAGAGTTTAGCCATAGCCGCTTCCTTGCGGCAAGGGATTCCTTGATCCAACATCCAGGCCGCATGATACATCAAAAGCCTCGCTGCTTGCATCTCCGCAGTCATTTCGGCAAACTTAGCCCTTATCAACTGATATCTGCCTATGGGGTTACCGAAGGCCACTCTTTTGCGGGCAAACTCCAAGGCTTCATCATAGGCCGCCCGGGCGATACCGAGGGCCATAGCCGCGGTCATAATCCTAACCTCATCGAGGATATCCCCCACATACACCACTCCCTTCCCTAACTCATCACCCAAAAAATTCTCTGCTGGAACACGTACATTGTCAAAAATGAGCTCGCCCGTCAAAGTCCCCCGGCAACCGAGCTTGTTGAGGACCTGACCCGTGGAAAAGCCCGGTGTCCCTTTCTCCACCAAAAAGAAATTCAACCCCTTCAAGCCTTTACTCGGATCGGTGCTAGCCAGTACCGTACAAAAATCGCAAATGGGGCCATTGGTTATCCACATCTTGGTTCCATTAATCACCCACCCATCACCATCCCGAACCGCTGTGGTCCTGGTAGCAGCTAGGTCAGACCCAGACTGGTCTTCGGTGAAACAGATGGTGGCTATCTTCTCCCCACGGATGGCCGGAATAAGGCACCTCTTTTTCATCTCTTCAGTACCAAAGCGGTGGATAAAATAGGTACCCATCAACATATTCATGATCACACTTTGGGCAAAACCTACTGATCCTCTGGTGATCTCCTCATAAAAGATCATGGTGGTGACCTTATCAGCGTTCATCCCCCCATATTCCTCGGGATATCGCAGTCCCAGGTACCCCAACTTCGAAAACTCCTTCCAAAGCTCCCAAGGAAACTCATCTTTCTCATCAATTTCCGCGGCCTTAGGTACAATCATTTTATCTACTATCTCTGCAATGGTCTTGCGGAAAAACTCCTGCTCCTCACTAAAACGGAAATCCATCTCTTAACCTCCTGCCCCTTTTGATCTCTTAACTAGATTATCCCCTTTTCCTTCAGCGTGGCAATCTCTTCGGAGCTCATACATAGCATGCCCCCATAAATCTCTTCATTGTGTTCTCCAAAACGAGGAGGGAAAGATAAGGTCCTATTTATGGATTGCAAATAGGGGGTCATATAGGGGGGAGGAGAAAGGGTAATTTCGGCTCCTGTCTTAGGATCCTTAGCGTATAACAATCTCCTCTCCACCAAGGGATCCTGTATGACTTCCTCTATGGTGTTGATCTTAGAAATGGGGATAGTTCGCTGATTGAATATGTCTATAAGCTCTGCGCTGGTAAAATTTCTGGTGATCTCGTTTATGCGTCTATTGAGGTTTTGGACATCGGCAATTCGCCCAGCATTGGTCTTATACTCCTCTGTGCTCAAGACCTCGAAGCCAGGGATCTTCGTAAGGTCCTCCCATTGTCGATCGTTGCCGACGGCAATATAGACATACCCATCTTTGGTCTCATACACTGAGACAGGTGCGAAAAATTCGTGGGTATTTCCTCGACGGGTGATCTTTTTGCCAAACGATTTGGTAAGGGTAATGGGAACCGTCAGCCAAGATACGGTGCTCTCAAACATGGAGAGGTCTATCCGCATCCCCTCCCCTGTGGCCTGCCGTTTATAAAGGGCTTTCATAATAAGGCCATATCCATGTTCACTGCTGCCCATATCGGGGAGGGGAACCCCTAGGACCATCGGGGTGCTGTCCTTTTCCCCCGTCAACTCCATCATCCCCCCCCTTGCCTGTAAAATTGGGTCATAAGCAGCTTCATTGCTGTCAGGGCCAAAGCCAGTCACCCCAAACCAGATGATGTCCTTTTTTATCCCTCGCAGGGTCTCATAATCTATGCCCAGTTTTTGATAATTTCTCGGGAGTTGATTGGTAGCGAATATATCCACATCTAGTCGTTCAATTAAGCGATAAAGAAGCTCCCTCCCTTCTGGTACCCCCAAATTGAGGGTGATGGCCTTCTTGCCAGCATTTATGGGTAAAAAGTAGGTCCTTAGCAGCTCATCCCCCAATCTATCCTCACCTACCTTTCTATTGGGATCCCCATATACGGGATGCTCAATGCGAATCACCTTCATCCCATCCTGTGCCAGACGATAAGTCAGATAAGGGAGCACAGTGGCCTGCTCCAGACTTAAAACAGTTATATTCTCAAAAAATTTTTCATCCGTCATTTTCTAACCCTCTCAACAATATTGCATACTGTATACAAATTATAATTTTTAACTCTTATTTTAAAAAGAAAAAACAAAGTATTTTTTCTAAAACGTCCAATAGAGCTTCTATCTAGTGCAACATCCTTGGTATAACTAAAGCAATTTGGGGGAAAATTATCAAGATAATAATAGAGATAATGCAGGCCAATAAAAAAAAGCCTACACTTTTGAAAATAGTACCAATGTCTATTTCTGGAGCCAATGCCTTGACTACATATATATTGACGCCTACTGGTGGGGTAATTGCTCCCATTGTCGTTACCATAGTTAAGATTATTCCGTACCATATTGGATCGAAGCCGAGCGCCATTCCCAAGGGGAAGAAGACAGGAATAGTAAGCACCAAAAACCCCAGGGCGTCCATAAAACAGCCCCCAATCACATAGATTAACAATACGAATGTTAAAATGATATAAGGTGATACAGGAAGTGCAGTAGCGAAGTCTGCTACTAAAAAGGGAATTCTAGTTACAGTCAGAAACCGGCCAAAGATTATAGCACCAGTGACAAGAATGAAGACCATGCACGATATCTTTAACGTCTCTATAATAGAATTAATAAAGCCCTTCCAAGTCAGCCTACGAGTTGCGAAGGCAACAATAAACGTGCAAAAGACACCGACCCCCCCAGCTTCGGTGGGGGTGAATAGACCAGCAAACAGACCTCCCATTACTAGGAAAAATATAGCTATCGCTTCAATGATATAAATAAGGGATTTCACCTTCTCCTTGAAGCTCGTCTTTGGCCCTGCTGGGCCAAGCTTTGGATTAACTCGACAAAGGACAAGGATAGTAAATATGAACAAAACACCTAAAAGGATCGCAGGCAAGATGCCGCCGAGAAAAAGTTTAACTATTGATTGTTCTGTTTGCAAACCGATGACAATGAGAACTACACTGGGAGGCATAACCACACCTAAGGTACCACCGGTGGCAACCGTGCCGCTGCTCAACCTAGTATCATAATTATACTTTTTCATCTCTGGTAAAGCTACCGCACCCATTGTGGCAACCGTAGCTGTGTTGGAACCACAAATAGCAGCAAAAAGCTCATCGGCACCTATTGTAGCAATGGCTAGGCCTCCCGGCCAATGCCCCATCCATTTATATGCGGCTTTGTATAATCTCTCACCTATACCCGAATTGAACGCAAGATACCCCATAAAGATGAAAAGAGGTATTACCGTAAGACCATATTTGGAAAATGTAATCCATATATCTGCCCCTATCATGTTTATGGCGGCCTTGAAGGAAACTATATAACTAAACCCGCAAAACCCCACCACTGCCATAGCAAAGCCAACGGGCATCCCCAAAAAGAATAAAACAAAGAGAAGGATGAGGATTCCAATTATTCCAATAACTACTAAATCCATCTATTGGGTTTCCTCACCTTTAATAATCACCTTCAAAAGGTCAACAAAAAAAACAAGAGCAAGAACGAAACAACCAAGGCCAACTCCATAGGTGAAAGGATAATAGACAATCCCCAACGTTTCAGTAACCTCCCCTGTTTCCCGAAGGGTTGTAGCCAATTTAACAATCTGCCAGCCTGCAACAATAAAGAAAAACATACAGATAAAATAATTGACTCCATGTAAAATTTTCTGGATTTTTTTTGGAAATCGACTCACCACTATATCTATTCCTACATGACCTCTTTTAACTTGTGTATAACCCAGGGCGAAGGCGGCAACAATGGCGCTGAAAAACCCCATAATCTCGTATGTGCCTTTTAGAGGCACCCAAACAAGGCGAAGAAATATATTGGAACATGTCAGAAGTACCATTCCTACCAAGGTGATACCACCCACCCAAAGAAGCAGTTGATTCAGGAATGTGCTTATCTTTTCCAGATAGTTGACCATTGCCCCTTCCCGTACCCCGTCTCTGCCGGCAGAGGGGCAAACAAACCCCTCTGCCGGATACTGCAGGACTAGCCTCCGTATTTTTTGCTGTATTTTTTATTCAGTTTCTTTATATCTTTTAAGATCTTCTTTGCCGGAATACCTCTCGCCTCGGCGTCCTTAATCCACTTATCAATTATCGGCTCGAGTAACTTATTCCAACGGGCCATCTCTTTTTTCGGAAGGGTATATACTTC
>QMLM01000052.1 GCA_003646745.1 Deltaproteobacteria bacterium
CATTAAAGGGAGTCCCCAGAGGCCGATGAGTATAGATGAATGTATAGAAAAATTTTATAAATGTGTTCACTTTAGTGGGGTCAAGTCGATCTCAGAAAGGGCAGCAGCTTTGATAGATTGTGTAACTCACTTGGAGGAGTTAAAAGACATTAGGACTATTACCGAGTTATTGGTTTAGATGTAAGCTAGAAGGGAGTTTTTAATGGAAGATTTGAGTAATGCTGAACTTACAAAGATGGTCGATGTATTAGGGGGAATTGTGTCCAAAGAGTATGTTTCGACGAATCTCTTTGAACGGATAAAAAACACCCTTGATGTGTATCCCTATGAGGTGCAAAGAGAACAGATCTGTTACGCAGTAGTTATGCCGGGATCCACGCAAGAGATCAGCGAGATTATGAAATACGCTAATAGCATAAAGGTTCCTGTGTTTATTAGGGGATCTGGCACCCATTTGGGGGGTAATTACAGACCTCATGTCCCTGGGATTGTGATCAACACTCACAGGCTTGATAAGCTGGAGGTGTTTGAAGACTACGGTTATTTCGAGTGTGAGCCAGGGTGCATAGTTGCCAGGGTTGCAGATAGACTGGCAGAGTTGGGCTATTTTCTTCCCATGGCGCCAGGGAGCCGCCAAATTGCCACGATGGGGGGTATGATCGTTAACAACACCAGCGGGCACATTGTGGATCCCTCCATCGGTAAGCCCGGTGACTATGTGCTTGGTCTGGAGGTAGTGCTTCCCAATGGGGATATCATCGAGACGGGCACAAAAGGGCTCAGGAGGCCAGCAGGTACCGATCTAACCAAATTTTTTCTCGGCGGTGACGGACTATTGGGGGTGATCACGAAGATCAGGATGAGGCTTGTCCCGCAGCCAGAGAGGGCTTATGGGGTTGCCGTCTATGGAGATCTGCTTTCCCTGGCCCGTGGTGTTCAAAGGATGTATATGGAGAGACGGCCTGCCCCCCTCTTTATGGAGTTTTTGGATGATAGGGCGGCAAGCTTTGGGTTCGGGCTTAGAGGGTTGGAACCTCCCGGAGGCTCTGTGATTCTATTCGTCAGCATAGGTTCTTCAGGGCGAGAAGCTGCTGATAAGGCTGACAAGATCTTAGAATCCCTGAAGGGGGAGGGCACGATTGATGCCTACAGGGTATATGACATGGATGTTTGGCACAAAATCTGGTCTTCGAGAGAAGTTATTAGTTCTAATTTGATGCAGCAGCTAGGGACACAACTGTCATCCGCAGAAGTTTCCTCCAATTTGAAAGATTTGGTGAACTGCATGAAGGATTGCGTAAATTTCAACAAAGGGTTGCCGATATTGAGCCAATTAGATCTGTATTTATTTGGCCACATCGGTGCTTTGACCATACATCCTGCGATTATGATCCCTCGCGAGTGGGATGATGAGCGCAAGAGGCAGGCAATTGATGAAAAATTTCAGAGGGAGAAGGAGCTAAACCTCAAATATGGGACGTGTGGAGGAGAATGGGGGCAGTTTGGGAAAAGAAAAGAGTTCTTTATTAAGAGATATGGAGAGAGGGGCTACGGAATTGTCAAGGGGCTGAAGGAGATGATGGATCCTAATAATATCCTAAACCCAGGGATCTTAGAAGGTTATCGCTAAAGGTAGTAACTGGATAGCAAGCTCGGATTAAAAGGGGGAATAAAAGTGAATGAGGAAAGATATGTTGATGAGTTGAAGGAGTTGATTGTAGATGTGGCAAGAAGGTGCAGGAATTGTAATTATTGCTATACAGTTTGTCCATTATTTGAGTCTAGCAGAGGATTTCAGGTTCAAGGTCCCTCAGGTATCTTACAAGCCATACGTTATGCTATCAGATGGGGCGAGTTGGAAGGGAAAGAGAAAGAGGTCCTTAGGGAGATTCTCTATGCCTGTACCACTTGTTACAGTTGCGTGTTGAAGTGTAAGGCCTCAGGGCCTGGTGTTCCACTTTTAGATGGGATTGAAGGAGGACGAAGGCTACTGATTGAGCTGATGATTGGACCGATGCCAGAACAAATAAAGGTTTTGGAATCCTTAGAGCAGGAAGGGAATCCTTATGATGAGCTCGCATCCAGGAGATTAGACTGGTTGAAAGAGTTAGAACGGGAACGACGGCTTAGTTATAAGCTCTTGCCGGCTGAGGGGGTCGAAGTCTTGCTATACGTAGGTTGTACCCCTTCCTATAATGAGGGTGTCCAAAGGGTGGCTTGTTCGGTAGTGAGGCTGTTGGAGGAGATTGGTGCCAGCTATGGAATATTGAGCGAAGAGAAGTGCTGTGGTAGCCCAGCTAAGAGAATGGGTGAGGAAGGTCTGTTTGAAGACCTTTGTAATGAGAACTTAGAGTCATTCAAGGAATGTGGCATTCAGACGATTATCACCATCTCTCCTCATTGTTACAATACATTCGTCAACGAGTATCCTAAGGCCATAAATGAGTTCAAGATACAGCACTACACAGAGTTATTTGCAGAGTTGATTGAGCGAGGGGCTCTTGTCCCTAAATCGAGGATTGAGAAGGTAGTGACCTACCATGACCCATGTTATTTGGGAAAGAGAAATGGGGTATACGATGCCCCCAGGAAGATCTTGGGAAGTATTGCGGGTGTAGGGTTCGTAGAGATGAGGCGCAACAGAGATAACAGCCTGTGTTGTGGTGGAGGTGGTGGAAGGATGTGGATTGAGACCGAAGAAATAAATAGGTTATCGGAGACGAGGGTTAGGGAAGCATTAGATGTAGGTGCCCAGATTGTCGCTGTAGCCTGTCCTTGGTGCTACATTCAATTGAAGGATGCTGTAAAGACCACTGGCAATGAGGGCAAAATTGAGGTCAGAGACGTGGCCGAACTTTTGGCTGAAACAATCTGAAAAATAGAGGGATCGCGTATATGGAGGTCTTTGTTTGCTTGCGTCAGACCGCTGTTGTAAAAGAAGAACCCAAGATCCAACCAGATAAGAAGGGAGTGGATCTTTCAGGGCTTAAGCGGCACCTGAACGAATGGGACGCCTATGCTCTGGAAGAGGCCCTCTTATTGACCCAGAGGTATGGTGGTGATGTTTCTGTAATTTCATTGGGACCCAAAGAGGTCGAAGATGTCCTTTTCCATGGGTTAGCAGCAGGGGCAAAGAAGGCAATACATATCTTTGTTCCCGAGCGGGAGCAAATTGATAACTGGGTTATTGCCAACATATTGTCACGAGAGATAAAGAAGTACCCCTTTGACCTCATCTTAACAGGGGCACAGGCGGAGGATGATGGTTGTGCCGAGATTGGAGCCACCCTTGCACAGCTTCTGAAGATTCCTCACGCCTCATTGGTAATGAAGGTAATATATGAACCTGATGCAAAATCCATAAAGGTGGAGAGGGAACTCGAGGAGGGGTACATGGATGTTCTTCGTTTGAGACTACCTGCCCTTTTGACCATCCAGACGGGGATAAATCAACCCCGATATGTTTCCTCTTTGAGGCTGAGGAGATTCAAAAAGGCTGGGACAATTTTGAGGGTTTCTTTCGATGAGTTGATTTCAGAAGCAGGGGACGTTTATCCCAAAAAGGAAGTAGTGAGGCTTTATCCTTCTAGGCCAGAGTTTTCTAAGGTCGAGATGTTAGGGGGGTCACCCGAAGCGATATCCGATCAATTGATTGAGCTGTTAATTTCCAAGGGGGTGTTATAGATGAGGGGAAAGATCCTTGTAATAGTTGAGCACAGGGCAAAAGAGATCAGAGAAATTACCTGGGAGATACTCTCTGGGTTGAAGAGTTTGATAGATAATTATGATATGGAGCTTCAGGCGGTCGTCTTAGGACATAGAATTGATAGTCTTGTAGGAGAGTTAGCTGAGTCAGTGGCTAAATTATATTATATTGGGGATGAAGAGCTGGAGTTTTACACCTGGGAGAGATATCTTTACGCGCTGATACCCCTTATTGAAGAAGTTGGGCCGAAACTGATCATCATGGGGCATACGAGCACGGGTATGGATCTTGCGCCTAGACTTTCTGCAGCTATGGACAGCCCCTATATCCCAGATTGCCTCAATTTCAGATTCGATGGGGAAGATCTTTTTGTCACCCGCGAGCTATTTGGTGGCAAGCTTAACTCTGAGATCAAGGCGGCAAAAAATAAGAGCTACTTCTTAACCCTGAGGCCTGGGATATTTACCCCTAAAGGGGAGAAAGGGCAGCAGAAACAGGTCAAGGGGATCGCTACAGCGTTTGATAAAAAAGGTTTTCTAACCCAGTTCTTGGGGTTATTGGAGCCACCAAGGGAGGGTATAGATATAACTAAGGCAGATATTATAATTGGTGTAGGCAGAGGGGTTGGAGATAGGGAAAAAGTGAAGGTTGTCGAGGAGTTAGCAAAGGTTACAGGTGGTGTTTTAGCGGGCACCAGACCCGTGATTGACAGCGGGTGGCTGCCGAAAGAAAGACAGGTCGGTCAATCTGGAAAGATTGTCAAGCCAAAGTTATATATCGCTTGTGGTATCAGCGGGGCTTCACAGCACACCATCGGGATGAAAAAATCAGAGATCATTATAGCCGTAAATAACGACCCTCATGCCCCTATTTTCAAGGTTGCCCATTATGGAATTGTAGGGGACCTTTTTGAAATCCTCCCGGCAATTACATCGAAGATAAGGTCTGTCAAATCACCTAGATAGATTTTTTAGATAGAGACGATGTCAGAAGGTGCTGCGATAACAAGGGAGATCTTTTTAGGTCTTTGCTCTACCTCAAGGATAGTTTTTTATAGCTTGTCCTTCATTTCTATTTGCTTTTTTATCTGGGGTATTAGGCAAAGGCTTAAAAAATATTATTCTGGAAAGAGTTCCGGGGGGATTTCAAATACTTTGGGCAGGGTGGGGGAATTACTGAAACTCTCCTTAAGCAACATGACCATTATTAGGGACGATTTATATTCTGGCCTGACTCATCTGTTGGTATTTTGGGGGTTTTTGGTCCTTTTTGTCGGCACGATCATCATCTTTTTTAACTTTGATGTAGTGGCCTTGATGAATAGAAAATGGACCTTTTGGCACGGGTCGTTTTATCTGTGGGCTTCGTTTTTATTGGATCTGTTCGGCCTTGTTCTGCTTGTCGGGATTGCTATGATGATGTTGAGGCGAGCATTTTTCAAGCCCCAAAGGTTAGATTACACTAGGCTGGATAGGGACCCAGACACATATAGCCGGACGAAATACGTTGTTGGTGACTGGCTCTTTCTAAGTCTCTTGTTTGTTGTCGGAGTGAGCGGTTTCATTGTGGAGGGCCTGCGTATCGCCATTACCCAACCACCCTATAGTTCTTGGTCATTTGTAGGAAGGTTTGTGGCGGGTCTATTCCCGGAGATGGGGACGGCTGCATATAAGGTGCTGTGGTGGACTCATAGTCTCCTCGGTCTTGCGTTTGTTGCCTATATTCCATATTCCAAGGCTATTCACATGCTCAGCGATCTTGCAAATTTGTTTTTCAAAGGAAGGGTAACGGGGGAAGTCCCCTCCCTTTCCGAAGATGAGCTGGATTTCGATAAACTGGGCTATATGGAGTTAAAAGATTTTACGCGCAAGGAGCTTCTAGATCTGGATGCCTGCACTAAATGTGGAAGGTGCCACATATCATGTCCAGCCGTAATTTCCGGTTTGCCCCTTTCCCCCAGAGATGTAGTTTTAGATCTGCGCGATTTCCTTGCTGTAAAGGCCAAGACCATCACCTTATGGGATAGTCAAGCAGGCTCATATAAAGACGAAAAACTCGTCGGAGGGATTATAAAGAAGGAGACCTTATGGGTTTGTACTACCTGTTTATCATGCACCGAACACTGTCCGGTTTTCATTCGGCCCTTGCCCCTAATAGTTAAGATGAGAAGGCACCTCATAGAGGGTGGTTTTATCGACGAAGGAGTCCAAGACGCCCTTATTAATATTTCAGAGTGTGGAAATTCATTTGGGGAATCTAGTACCAATAGAGGGAAATGGACCAGCGAATTAAGGTTTGATGTGAAGGATGCACGCAAAGAGGCCGTTGAGACTTTATGGTTTGTGGGCGATTTCGCCTCCTTTGACAACAGGGCCGTGGAGGTGACCAAGGCCTTTGCACAGGTATTGCATTTGATGAGGCTTGATTTCGGCATTTTGTACGACAGCGAGAGGAATGCGGGTAATGACCTTCGGCGCATAGGCGAAGAGGGCCTATTTGAAGAACTGGCTGAACACAACAAGGCTATACTAGATGAATGTCAGTTTAATGTGATAGTGACAACTGACCCCCATTCTTTAAATACCCTTAAGGTTGATTATCCCAACCTTAACCATCCTGTGCTACATCATACGGAGCTGCTGAATGAGCTCCTCAAAAGGCGTCAGATCGCCTTAAAGAGAAAATTGCCTTATAAGGTTACATACCATGATCCCTGTTATCTGGGACGTTATAACGGGATCTATGGGCCTCCTAGAGATATTATAAGATTTATAGGTGTAGAGTTTGTGGAGATGCCGCGTTCGCGGCGAAACAGCCTCTGCTGTGGAGCTGGTGGAGGAGGGGTGTGGATGAGGGGAGAAAATTATGGCAAGGAGCGACTGAGCAACATGAGGATTAAGGAGGCCTACGAGACAGGGGCCAACTGTCTTGTGGTTTCGTGCCCTAAATGTTTGGTTATGTTCGAAGATGCCCTAAAGGGCATGGACCTTGATGGAGAGTTTGTTGTAAAGGATATCAGCGAGTTGCTTTTAGAAGCACTCCAGGAATAAAAGATAGAACAATCTAGGGGTGAAAGATGGTTTCGGAAGAAAGGATTGAGGAGATATTAATGGGGATCCGTGATGCAGTAGTTAGCTATGATGAAGAGGCCTGTGTACAATTGTGTAAGGTGGCCTTAAAAAGGGGAATAGATGCCTATGAGGCAGTCATACGTGGGTTAGCTGCTGGCATGGATATTGTGGGGGAGCTATACGCCAAAAAGGAGTATTTTGTCCCGGAACTGCTTTTGTGCTCGGATGCCTTGTACGCAGGGCTAGATATCTTACGGCCACATTTGAAAATGGAGGAGGCGGAGATTAAGGGGCGGCTCATTATCGGTGTAGTTGAGGGTGATATCCATGACATAGGCAAAAATCTGGTGAAGACCATGTTTGAGGCGGCAGGGTGGGAGGTCTATGATTTGGGTAAAGATGTGAAGCTTGACAGATTTGTCCAGGAGCAACAGAGGATTAATGCACAGGTGGTAGGGTTGTCTGCCTTGATGACGACTAGTATGTTGGCCATGCCAAGGGTTATAGAGATGCTCAGGGCCGAAGACCCTAATGTAAAGATCATGGTGGGAGGGGCCCCCTTAACGCGAGATATAGCGATACAGTACGGGGCTGATGGATATGCCCCTGATGCGGTGGCTGCGGTTCAGGAGGCGATCAAACTGCTTGAGGCCCCCCAATAAAGATAAGAGTGAAATCATGCAGCTGAGACAGGATAGGATGAGTAGTAAGGAACGGATGGAGGCATTGTTTGAGAGCAGGCAGCCAGACAGGGTGCCAATCGGTGCCATGGCCACGGTATTTAGCAGCAAGAATGCCGGTTATTCAGTTAGCACCGCGTATGGCGATCCGGAAAAAAGTTTCTATGCGATGTTATGGACTGCCGAACAGTATGGTTGGGAGCCGATACCGCAGTATTTCGGGCATACTGTCTTAGGGGCGCTAGACTTTGGGGGGAGGGTTCGGTTACCTATGGGTGAATACGAAGGGGCGATGGTAGTGGAGTCTTACCCAGTAAAGACAGAAAACGATGTATCGGATCTTAAGATGCCAGATCCAAAGACGGCGGGTAGGATTCCCGATGTAATGAAGTTTTCCAAGCTCCAAGCTGCGCACGACCTGCCGGTCTGGTTCTTTTCCCGCTCCCCCTTCTGTGTGGCGGCAAATATCTGTGGGTTGAATCAGTTTTTAAGATGGATGGTAAAAAAGCCTGAATTGTGCGAAAGGCTTATGAAAATGGCCATAGATCACATCTTCAATGTTTTGAGGTATTGGGTGGAGACCTTTGGCGCAGAAAGGGTTTTTGTCTATATGAGTTCACCAAGTGAGTCCAATCAGGTGATCTCCCCAAAGCAGTTTGAGGAATTTGCCCTTCCCTATCATATTGAGTACCACAATAGGTTAAGAACCTTGGGAATCAAACGCTTTGGTTTCCATATTTGTGGTGACCATAACTTGAACCTGCCATATTTGGCAGAAGTTTCCCCGTGGCCGCATCCTAGCATCCTCAGTTTTGGTCATGAGGTCGATCTTGAGGTGGCTGCAGAGTTTTTCCCCGATGATATTATTTATGGCAATATCGAACCGGCAGTTATCCAGACTGGTTCACCGCAGCAAGTTTACGAGCTCAGCAAGATAGCGATTGAAAAGGGCAAGAGGGCTCCTGGTGGCTTTATTTTGGGGCCGGGTTGTGGGTTACCAGCCGCATCGCCTCCGGTCAATGTATTTGCGATGACAAAGGCAGTTGACGATTTCGGCTGGTACGAATAGGAATCTCTTGTTATCAGAGAGAATCGCACCTTGAAAATGCGACAGGACAAGATGACCAACAAAGAAAGGATAGAGGCGCTATTGAAGGGACAGCCAATAGATAGGGTGCCCTTTTATCCCTTTGTCTTGGGGTTCTGCGCTCGGAATGTCGGTTACCCTATTGCCAGCATATATAGTGACGCCAAAAGGAGTTTCGAGGCACAACTGTTGGCGATGAAACAATATGGGTTCGATTGGGGACCAATCTATGGC
>QMLM01000053.1 GCA_003646745.1 Deltaproteobacteria bacterium
AGTTATAGTATAGCAAAAAGCACTTTATTTCACTTTCCCGTAAGAGGTACAATGAGTGAGAGGTGAAGTAGTGCTGGAAGAGGAAAGGGCTAGCGGCGGCGAAAAGGCAAAGGAACCCCCGACAAAAGGAAAGAAAAGAAAAAAGTTCCACATAGATATATTCCCTGCCTGGTGTAAGCGTTGTGGAATATGCGTGGCCTTTTGTCCTGAGGAGGTCTTGGCCCAGGATGAGGCGGGCTATCCCTATGCAAAAAACCCTGAGGCATGTATAGGGTGTATGTGGTGTGAGCTTCGTTGCCCGGATTTTGCCATAACGGTCCTGTCAGAGGATATAGAGAAGGAAGATAAGATGCCGGGTGATAATTAAGCCTTGCTTCAGGCAGTTACTTAAGTACCTTTATAAGTCACAGCTTGAATTTTCGGGAAATCTCAAAACGGGGGATTCGCCAAATGGAAAAAAAGAAAAGAGAACTCCTCCTTCAAGGGAACGAAGCGGTGGCAGAAGGGGCACTAGCCGCTGGTTGTCGTTTTTTCGCCGGCTATCCTATAACCCCTTCGACCGAAATCGCCGAATATCTCTCACAAAAGCTACCTCAGGTAGGCGGGGTTTTCGTCCAGATGGAGGATGAGCTTGCCAGCATGGCAGCGGTAATTGGAGCCTCTTTGGCCGGGGCAAAATCAATGACTGCCACAAGCGGACCTGGTTTTTCTTTAATGCAGGAAAACATTGGCTTCGCTTGTGAGGCAGAGGTGCCCTGCCTTGTCGTAGATGTAATGAGAGGGGGGCCAAGCACCGGGCTACCTACTTCACCAGCACAAGGGGATGTGATGCAAGCGAGATGGGGAACTCACGGAGATCACCCTATCATCGTCCTTTGCGCCTCCTCAGTCCCTGAGTGTTTTCATATGACGGTGCGAGCTTTTAACCTCTCGGAAAGGTTCCGCACCCCAGTGATCTTGTTGTTAGATGAAGTTGTAGCGCATATGCGGGAAAAAATCACCCTTCCCCTCCCCGAGGAGTTGGAGATAATCGACAGGGTTAGACCTACAGTTCCCCCCGAGTGGTATATCCCATATGAAGACAATGCCAGCGGAGTGCCCCCAATGGCCCCTTTCGGGGAGGGATATCGCTATCATGTCACCGGCCTCATCCATGACATCAGAGGCTTTCCCACCTCACGTAGCGATGAAATCGGCCCTTTCTTCCAGCGCCTCTTCCGGAAGATCAGCCAAAATTTCGCCGAAATCCATATGTCCGAGACCTTTGAGATAGAGGATGCGGAGATCACGGTCGTCGCCTATGGCTCTGTAGCGAGATCCGCCAAAAGGGCAGTACTTGAGGCGAGACAAAGAGGGATCAAAGCAGGATTGCTGAAGCTTATGACCCTGTGGCCCTTTGACAGGCCGGCGGTGGAACGTGTTGCCAGGGGGTCAAGGGTGCTTTTGGTGCCGGAGATGAACATGGGGCAAATCTCCCGGGAGGTCAAGCGCGTGAACAATGGGGTCTGTACTGTGGTCACCCTCAATAAGGTGGATGGAACGTTGATAACCCCTGATGAGATCCTGAAGAGAATCACGGAGGTTTATCAGGATGAGAGAGATAACTAAGCTTATCCATAAGTATTTAAGACACGATAAAAAATTCCCCCATGTCTGGTGTCCTGGGTGCGGGAATGGAATCATTTTGGGCGCCCTGATCAGGGCTATCGATCGTCTGGGCTTCACTAAAGATGAGATTGTGCTTGTTTCAGGTATAGGTTGCTCGGGGAGATTACCGGTCTATGTCGATTTTAACACCCTACATACCACCCATGGCAGGGCCCTCGCCTTTGCCACAGGGATAAAATTAGCTAAGCCGGAACTTACGGTGATTGTGATCATGGGTGACGGTGATGCCATGGCTATCGGTGGAAATCACTTTATCCACGCCGCAAGGCGCAATGTTGACCTCACCGCCATCATCTTCAACAACAGCATCTATGGGATGACCGGTGGGCAGTATTCCCCCACTACCCCCTATGGGATGAGGGCCTCTACAGCTCCCTATATGAACATAGAACACGACTTTAAGATTTCCGAACTTGCAGTGACGGCAGGAGCAGTCTTTGTGGGAAGAGGAACGGTATATCACGCTAGGCTGCTGGATAGCTTAATAGAAAAGGCCCTGTTGAAGAAGGGGTTTGGCATAGTTGAGGTGATCACCCACTGTCATGTCCAGTATGGCAGGCAGAATAAGCTAGGCTCCGCCGTGGATATGATGAAATGGCAGAGGGATAACGCCATTTCTGTGGAGAAGGCCGAGAAACTCTCCCCTGAGGAAAAGAGGGGAAAAATCATCATCGGGGTCTTGGTAGATAGGGAACTACCCGTGTACCAAGATGAGTATGAAAGGATAAAGGAGAGGGCCAAGGTTTCAACGGTGAGAGGAAGATAAAGATGGGATATCGATATGAAATTAGATTGAGTGGCTCAGGAGGTCAAGGGTTAATCCTTATTGGAATCATCTTGGCAGAGGCCATCGGCCTTTATGAAGGGCTGCATGTAGTACAAACCCAGAGTTACGGCCCAGAGGCGAGGGGAGGGGCGAGTAAATCTGAGATAGTGGTCAGCGATGAAGAAATAGATTATCCAAAGCCACAAAAGCTGGATTTGCTTTTGGCCATGAATCAGGCTTCCTGCGACCTCTATTACCGTGACTTGAAGGAAGATGGTAAGTTGTTGGTTGATGCCACCTTTGTCAGTCAAGTACCCACTAACAGGGCGATAAGGATCCCCTTTACTAAGTTGGCCAGGGAACGTCTAGGCCGGGAGATCGTGGCCAATATCGTTGCCTTAGGAGCCATATCTGAGTTGATCGATCTGGTCAGCTTTAAAAGCCTTGAGTGGGCCCTGCTTGGCCGAGTCCCCAAGGGGACGGAAGAAATCAATAAAAAGGCCCTGCGTTTGGGCAGGAGGGTGGCAAAAGGAGCGTTGAAGGAGATGAAGGGAAAGGAAATTGAAAATTATACCATCGATGAATCATCTCTTTAAGTGGAGGAGGGACAATGGAAGAGTTAAAAAGGAGATACTTTGAACAAAAAGAACGTTTAGATAATTTGCGAGGTCATCTTTGACCTCGATGAAAAGAGAAAGCGGGTGGCGGAGATCGAAAAGATGGAGGCAAACCCAAGTTTTTGGGCGAATCCCCAGCAGGCTAAAGAGGTGCTGAGAGAGAAGGGAGGAATTCTGCGGCTTATCGACTCATGGGAGTTCTTGGCAAAGGAGTTGGAGGAGATTGAGATCCTCTTGGAGATAGCCGAAGAGGAGGATGGCAAAGAAACAGAGGAAGCAAGAAGGAGGCTAGGTGAGGTCGAACGAAGGCTCAGGACCCTGGAGTTACAGAGGATGTTCAATGAAAAAGATGACTGGCGCAATGCCATTGTCAGCATCAACGCTGGTGCTGGTGGTACAGAGGCCCAAGACTGGGCAGAAATGCTGCTGCGCATGTATCTGAGATGGGTTGAGCGCAGGGGCCTATCTGCCGAAATAGTGGATATCCTCGCAGGCGAAGAGGCGGGTATAAAAAACGTTACCTTTATAGTTAAGGGAGATTATGCCTACGGATATCTGAAGGCCGAAACAGGGATCCATCGTCTGGTGCGGATCTCCCCCTTTGATACAGGGAAAAGACGTCATACCTCCTTTGCCTCCGTCTTCGTTTACCCTGAAACCCCCGACGATGTAGTAATTGAAATTGACGAGGCAGATCTGAGAATTGACACCTATAGAGCCAGTGGAGCAGGGGGACAACATGTGAACAAGACCGATTCCGCTGTCCGAATCATCCATCTCCCTACCGGGATCGTGGTCCAGTGTCAAAACGAGCGCTCTCAACACAAAAACAAGGCCACGGCCATGAAGATCCTCAGAGCCCGCCTCTACGAACTAGAAATGCGCAAAAGGGCACAAAAAATGGAGGAAATCCACAAGAATAAAAAGGAGATTGCCTGGGGAAACCAGATCCGTTCCTATATCCTACACCCCTATAAAATGGTCAAAGACCACCGTACCGGGATAGAAAGGGCAGATGCGGAGAACGTCTTAGATGGAGATATAGATGTCTTTATCGAGAGCTACCTAATGAATAGAGGGTCCAATCAATAATGTTGGAAGAACTTGACTTTGCACTTAAAGGATATTAAAATTTTTCCAATTTATGGAAGGAAAAAGAGAAATCGACAAATTTGAGGTCTTAGAAGAAAAACTTAACAGAATATTGGAAGGCTATATCAATTTAAAGGAGGAGAAAGAGGGACTTATTTCACAGTTGAAAGAGAAAGAGGAAGAGGTAGAAAGGCTAAAAGGAGAGATTTCTTCCCTAAAGCAAGAAAGGTCACAGGTGCGCAATAGGATAGAGCGGCTTATAGAGAGGCTGGAAGAGATCCCCTTGGAGCAATAATATCCCATGTAAAGAGGGGATCGGGATGCAGAAAAGGGCTGTCGAGGTCGAGATCTTCGGACAACAATATGTGATTAGAAGTGATCTCTCTGAGGAACAGATTAAGGAAGTAGCTAATTATGTGAACGAGAAGATGAGGGAAGTTGCAGAGGGGACTAAATCTGTAAATACCCTTCATATTGCCATCTTAGCAGCCCTGAACATCGCCAATGAATACTTGCAGGAGAAGGGGAAAAAGGAAGAGCTCCTGCAACGAATAAAGGAGAAGACCGAGCGGTTGGAGGAATTTATAGCCTTTAAAATGGGGTGAAACGGAGAAGAAGGGCGAGTGGGTAGGACCTATCTTTTCGGAGTGGCCTCCCAAGAAAGGCCGTTAGGCCTTTGTAAAATAAAATTTGATATCGAGGTGTATAAACTTGTTAGCGAACAAAAGGCTTACCTTAAAAGGTCATTCTGATAGACCTTTGTTGCTTTCAGGAGGTCCTCTTCTGAGCTAGTGCAACAATTTCTTCTTTAACCCACCCCTTTCTTTCTCAGCAAACCCCCAAGGTCCGCAAAAATATGGGTAAGGAGGTGCTCAATGCATATTTCTCCCTTAGTTTCGGCTATCGCCCTTGCTGCTGCCAGCGGATTGGGGCTTTTGGTGGGTTTTTTCATCCGCAAGAAGTTGGGGGAAGCCAGGCTGGAATCAGCGGAGAAGGCTGCCGAAAGAATAATATCTGAGGCCGAAAAGAAGGCAGAAATGTTAAAAAAAGAAACCCTTCTTCAGGCCAAGGATAGTCTATATCAGACTAAAGCCGAATTTGACAAAGAGATGGCTAACAAAAGGGCCGAACTCCAAAGGCTGGAAAGGAGGCTGCTGCAGAGAGAGGCCAATATCGACAAAAAGGTGGACATATTGGATTCAAAGGAGATCGAGATCAATAAACGAGAAAGGACGTTGGCAGAGAAGGAACAATGGGTGGAGGAACAGGAGAAGAAGTACCAAGAACTGTTAGCGCAGGAGAGGTCAAGGCTGGAGAAAATAGCTCATATCACATCGGAGGAGGCCAAGAGATTGTTGATAGAGAGGATGGAGAATGAGGCACGGCATGAGGCAGCCAAAAAGATAAAGGAAATTGAGGATGAAACTCGAGAACAGGCAGCCAAAAAAGCAAAGGAAATTATTAGCTTGGCAGTGCAAAGATATGCTGGGGAATATGTAGCGGAGAAAACGGTTTCGTTGGTCAACCTGCCCAACGAAGAAATGAAGGGCAGGATAATTGGCAGGGAAGGCAGGAACATTAGGGCCCTTGAGGCGGCCACAGGGGTAGATCTGATCATCGATGATACCCCTGAGGCGGTGATTCTGTCAGGATTCAACCCCATGAGACGGGAGATCGCAAGGATAGCCCTTGAGAGGTTGATCAGCGATGGAAGGATCCACCCAGCCAGAATAGAAGAGATCGTTGCTAAGGTGGAACAGGAGATAGAGGAGAGCATAAAAGAGGCGGGCGAACAGGCCGCCTTTGATGTAGGGGTACACGGATTGCATCCAGAATTGATAAAGATGATAGGCAAACTAAAGTACAGGACCAGTTTCGCTCAAAATGTTTATCAGCACTCTTTAGAAGTGGCCTTCCTCTGTGGGATAATGGCTGCGGAGTTAAACCTCAATGTCAAACAGGCCAAAAGGGCAGGACTCCTACACGATATCGGTAAGGCAGTAGACCATGAAGTGGAAGGTGCCCATGCAGCTATCGGTGCCGAATTGGCCAAAAAATATGGGGAGCCTGAGGAAGTAGTAAATGCCATTGCTGCTCATCATGACGAGGCCAGCTGCAACAACATCTTGGCGGTCTTGGTTCAAGCAGCCGATGCCCTCTCTGGAGCCCGGCCTGGAGCCAGGAGGGAGATGTTCGAGACCTATGTGAAGCGCCTCGAGGATCTGGAAAGGATCGCTAACTCCTTTCCAGGGGTAGAGAAATCCTACGCCATTCAGGCGGGCAGGGAGGTACGCATTATCGTCCAAAACGAGGAGATCTCCGATGAAGAGGCGGTGATGCTCTCCCGAGACATCGCCCGCAAGATCGAGAAAGAGTTGAGCTATCCAGGACAAATAAAGGTAACCGTCATCAGAGAGACAAGGGCGGTGGAATACGCAAAGTAGAAGGGAGAGAGAAGAAATTGAGGATACTCTTCATAGGAGATGTGGTGGGGAAGGGAGGCAGACGAGCTGTGACAGAACTGCTCCCCCGGCTGAGGGAGAGAGGGGTTGACTTTGTAATTGCCAATGGAGAAAACGCCGCTGGGGGGATGGGGATTACACCTCAAGTGGCGCAGCTTCTGTTAGAATCAGGGGTCAACGTCATCACTTCTGGAAACCATATCTGGAGAAAAAAAGAAATCATCCCCTTTCTGGAACAAGAACCCCGCCTGCTGCGTCCTGCTAACTACCCCCATGGGGCACCGGGCAGAGGCAGCAGCGTATACGCTGCAGCCAATGGCAGAAGGATAGGGGTCTTAAACCTGGAAGGCCGTATCTTTATGAAGGCCCTGGAGTCACCCTTTAGGACGGCTGAAGAACATCTCTCCTTCTTGCGAAAGGAGGCGGAGGTGATAATCGTCGACTTCCATGCCGAGGCCACCTCTGAGAAGATGGCCCTCGGTTGGTTCCTCGACGGAGAGGTCAGCGCCGTTTTGGGAACTCATACTCATGTCCAGACGGCTGATGAAAGGGTACTGCCCGGCGGCACTGCCTATATCACCGATGTGGGAATGACCGGACCCATTGACTCCGTGATTGGGATAAAAAAGGAGATCGCCTTGGAGAGATTCCTCACTATGTTGCCCAATAAGTTTGAACCGGCCAAAGGGGAGGTAGAGCTCCAGGGGGTGATTATAGAGGTAGATGACGAAACCGGTCTTAGCTCAGGAATACGCAGGATCAAGATGGGGTTAAACCAACAAAAGAAATGACGAATGTCTACGATATCCTAAAAGAGAGGGGTTTTATCGAAGGGGTCACCGATGAAGAGGGGCTAAGGCGTCTTTTAGGGTCACAACAGATCACCTGCTATATAGGATTTGACCCCACTGCCCCCAGCTTTCACATAGGGAGCTTGGTTCCCATCATGTCTTTAGTACATATGCAACAGGCCGGTCACAGGCCCATTGCCCTAGTAGGTGGGGGTACAGCCCTCATTGGAGATCCCAGTGGCAAAAAGGAGATGAGACAAATCCTCAGCCGTGAAGAAATAGAGGCAAACGCCGAAGGGCTTAAACGACAGCTCTCCAAATACCTTGACTTCGGTGATGATAAGGCCATCCTTCTAAACAATGCTGATTGGTTGACAAAATTAAACTACATCGAGTTCCTGCGTGATATCGGGAGACACTTCAGCGTAAACAGGATGTTGGCGGCTGAGTCTTATCGGATGAGGTTGGAGGCAGGATTGAATTTCGTGGAGTTCAACTACATGCTCCTCCAGGCCTATGATTTCCTGCATCTGTTCCGTGAGTATGGCTGCCTCCTTCAAATGGGAGGTAGTGATCAGTGGGGCAATATAGTGGCTGGCGTTGATCTAATAAGAAGGGAGGAAGCAGCGGCTGCCTACGGCATGGTTTTCCCCCTCATTACCACAGCCGCAGGGGACAAGATGGGAAAGACCGCCCATGGAGCCATCTGGCTGGATCCTGAATGTACCTCTCCATACGAATATTATCAATATTGGATAAATACCGACGACCGAGATGTGGAGCGTTTTCTAGCTCTGTTCACCTTCTTGCCCATGGAAGAGGTCAGGAAATATGGTAGGCTTAAAGGAGCGCAGTTACGGCGGGCTAAGGAAGTTTTGGCCTTTGAGGCCACAAAAATTACCCATGGCGAGAGGGAGGCCCAAAAGGCCCGCGAGACCTCCACCAGAGCCTTTGGCGGCGGGGAAGGAAGCCTAGAAGCCATGCCCACCACCTTCCTGGAGGCAGAACGATTGGGAAAGGGGATAGCTGCCTTTGAACTATTTGCTGAAACAGGGCTGTGTACCTCAAAAGGAGAGGCAAGGAGATTGATCCTGCAGGGCGGGGGTTATGTAAACGGGAGACGCCTTCGGGGAATCGATGAGCAAATCACCAAAGAACATCTCCGGGATGGAGCCATCATCCTGAGGGCGGGTAAAAAACGCTACCATCGAGTAGTAATTAAGGAAAACAATCTACAAGGGTGAAGAGAAAGTTGCGCAAGGTGAAGGTTCAAGAGGCGGTGGGAATGGTATTGGGGCATGACCTTACCAGGATAGTCCCTGGGGAGTTCAAAGGAGCGGCCTTTAAAAAAGGGCACATCATCCAAGAAGAG
>QMLM01000054.1 GCA_003646745.1 Deltaproteobacteria bacterium
CCTCCCTCCTACTGCTGCCCTCCCTTATATGGACGATTTATGATAAGATAGATACTTGACACTACTAATTATTTATGTTAAATTTTTCCAAATTTTACATATAAAAAGGCCTATTAAATAAAAACAAATAAAATAGAAAAAAGGAGTAGAAAATGCCTACAAGACTCCTTATTGCAGATGATAGCACCACCATCCAAAAGGTCTTCGAGAGAACCTTCCCCTCAGAGGAGTTCGCCCTTACCTTTGCCAACAATGGCGAGGAGGCCCTAGCCAAGGCGAGAAAAGATAAGCCAGACTTAATCATTGCGGACATCAATATGCCCCTAAAGAATGGGTTTGAGGTTTGTGAGGAAGTAAAGAAAGATCCTCTCCTGAAGGGTATCCCTGTGCTGTTGTTGATCGGGATCTTAGACGATTTTGACGAAGATGAGAGCCGTCGAGTGGGAGCAGACGGCTTTATCGTGAAGCCCTTTGAGGCCAATGCTGCCATCAATAAGGTGCGTGAAGCCCTGGCTAAGGGAGAGGGAGTGCCTTTTACGGAAGAGGAGGTAAAAGAACCGCCCTTCGTGGAAAGGGCTGCGGAAGAACCCTCTCCGGTGGAAGAACCTGCGAGAGAAGAAGAGGTATTGGAATTAGTAGATGTGGTGGAGGAACCTGCTGCGGGACCACCTCCTAAAGAGAAAAAGGAAGAAGAATTTGTATTGCAGACCCCTTTGAAGGAATTGGAGGCAGAGCTACAAGGGGAATTTCCAGAAGAGAAGGAGAAGGGAGAAGAACCCCTGAGTTTGGATCTCCCCTTAGATGAAATGGAGCCTGAACCCGTAATAAAGGGAGCGGAAGAGACAGGAAAGGAGATCAAGGAAGAAAAATTGGAAACCATCCTCGGTGAAAGCGCCACCGAGCTGGAGAAGATCGAGGGAATGGCCCCAAAGAAAGAAAAAGAAGAGGAGGAATTTGAAGAGAGGTTTGCGGAGGCCTTTGAGCCCGTTTTTGAACAAAGGGGGGAAGGTTTCAAAAAGATGGAGGTTTCTGAAAAGGGCCTAGAAGGGGCCTTCAAGGAGGCCATGGAGGGGGTAGCAGAGAAATTGGCTGCTGCACTGGGCCGTGAGCTGAAGCAGATCGTAGAGGAAGCGATCAAAGAGACGGTCTCCAACCTGGTACGCCAGGAGCTGGAGAGATCGCAAAAAGGATAAGGATAAGGAGGAGATGAAAGGCTGTCATTATGACCGAGGGATGGGAGAAGGTCTATGATCCGAAAAGGGTAGAAGATAAATGGTATAGATTTTGGGTTGAAAAGGGGTACTTTCGGGCAGAGGTTGACTCCCCGAAAGAACCCTTTTCTATTGTCATCCCCCCTCCCAACATTACAGGCTCCCTCCATATGGGGCATGCCCTCAATAACACCTTGCAAGACATCCTTGTACGTTACAAAAGGATGAAAGGCTACAACTGCCTCTGGATGCCTGGCACCGATCACGCAGGCATTGCCACCCAAAATGTGGTAGAAAGAGAGCTGGCCAAAGAAGGGCTGGACCGCTTCCAGCTAGGAAGGGAGAGGTTTGTCAAGCGGATATGGGAATGGAAGGAGAAATATGGCGGAGTTATCATCAACCAATTGAAGAAATTGGGCTCCTCATGTGACTGGAGCAGGGAGCGCTTTACCATGGATGAGGGGCTCTCCCGAGCGGTCAGGGAGGTCTTTGTGCGCCTTTACGAAGAGGGGCTCATATATCGAGGGGACTACATCATCAATTGGTGCCCGAGATGCCGCACTGCCCTCTCCGATCTGGAGGTGGACCACCATGAGGTCTCCGCCCATTTATACCACTTACGCTACCCCCTGGAGGAGGGAGGATATATTGTGGTGGTCACCACCCGTCCCGAAACCATGATGGGGGATACGGCTGTAGCCGTAAATCCTCATGATAGACGTTATAGAGACCTAATTGGCAAATATGTGATCCTTCCTGTAGTGAAAAGAAGGATTCCCATCATCGCCGATGACTACGTCGATCCTGAGTTTGGTTCAGGGGCCTTAAAGATCACCCCTGCCCATGACCCCTACGACTTTGAGATTGGGAAAAGACACGACCTAGATGTAGTGAAGGTCATCGATGAACAGGGGCGGATGACGGCGGAGGCTGGTCCCTATGAAGGCTTGGATAGATTTCAGTGTCGGGAGCAAATTGTCGAGGACTTTCAAAGGGATGGAACCATCTTAAAGATCGAGGACTACCGCCATAACGTGGGACACTGTTACCGCTGCAAAACCATGGTGGAGCCCTTCCTTTCTAAACAGTGGTTTGTCAAGACCAAGCCCCTGGCCGAGCCTGCCATCAAGGCCGTCGAAGAAGGACGCACCAGGATTATCCCCTCTATGTGGCAGAGGACTTACTTTGAGTGGATGCACAACATCCGCGACTGGTGTATATCCCGACAAATATGGTGGGGACACCGCATTCCAGCCTGGTATTGTGAGGACTGTAAAGAAGTCACCGTGGCCAGAGATAGGCCCGATAGGTGTTCCCACTGCGGTTCTGTTAAGCTGTGGCAGGAAACCGATGTACTGGACACCTGGTTTAGTTCGGCACTATGGCCTTTCTCCACCATGGGGTGGCCAAACGAAACTACAGAATTAAAGCTCTTTTATCCCACCTCGGTCTTGGTCACCGGTTTTGATATTCTCTTTTTCTGGGTGGCACGGATGATGATGATGGGGCTCAAATTCATGGGAGAAGTCCCCTTCCGTGATGTGTATATCCATGCCCTAGTGAGGGATATGGAGGGGCAAAAAATGAGCAAAACCAGAGGCAACGTCATCGACCCTCTGGTGATGATCGAAAGATATGGCACTGATGCCTTCCGCTTTAGCCTCGCCGCCTTCGCTGCCCAAGGAAGGGATATTCGCCTTTCGGAGGAGAGGATTGAGGGATATAGAAACTTCGCCAACAAGATTTGGAATGCAGCAAGGTTCTCATGGATGAACTTGCAGGACTACCAGGATGACCGCAAGGAGATAGACCTTGCGGCATGCAGCACCCCGGATAAATGGATCTTGGCCAGGCTCAACCGAACCATCGCCGAGGTCACCCGTGCCTTAGAGGAGTATCGATTTAACGAAGGGGCTCAGACCCTTTACCACTTCATCTGGCATGAACTGTGTGACTGGTATCTGGAGTTAATCAAACCCTATCTCTATCAGGGCAGTGGAGGCCGTAGGGCTACTACTCAAAAGACTCTCGTCTATGTCTTGGACAAAACCCTCAAGCTGCTTCACCCCTATATGCCCTTTATCACAGAGGAGATCTGGCAGAGGCTACCCCATAATGGCGACAGTATAATGGTGGCCAACTATCCTGAGGTCAGGTCAGACCTAGTCGATGAAGAAGCGGTAAAGGAAATGGAGCGCATCAAGGATGTGATCACTGGGGTGCGAAACATCCGCGGGGAGATGGGTGTAGCTCCCCTCACCTACGTGGACGTAATTTTAGTTGCTGATGACGAAAAGATCGCCTCTAGTCTGAAGGAACATCTGAGGTTCATCCAAGATCTGGCCAGAGCGAGGCAGATAAGGATTGCGGTGAAGGGGGAGCGTCCCCGGGCTGCGGCTACTGCCCTGGCGGACGGGGTAGAGGTCTTTGTTCCCCTGCAAGGGTTGGTCGAAGACCCCCAGATGGAGCACAGGAGGCTTACCAAGGAGTTGCGCAAGCTCCTCGACGAACTAGAGATAACCCAGAAGAAGCTGGCAAATGAATCCTTCCTTAAAAAGGCCCCTGCTGAGATAATAAACAAAGAGCGGGAAAAACTCCAGGAGTTTTCCTCTCTCAAGGAAAAGCTGGAGAGGAGGTTAGATATCTTCAGGGAGCTAGCGGGGGGCGGCTGAAACCGCAAATGAGCCAGGAGATAATCGGTAAATTTGCCGAAGAATACATACCCCGCTATCTCACCTGGGAGGAGAGACTCAATCTCCTACAAAGGCTCCAGGACAGGGTCGGGGAGGAGATCGAGCGAATTGAGGGATTTAGATCAAGGTATGGGGAGAAATTGGCTTTGGTCTCCTCTGCCAAGACAGTAGAAGGGCTAAAGGACCTGCACAATGACCTTAACCAGTTGGCTTTAGAAGGCTTCCTGGAGAGTTACTCGGTAAGGGGGATCCATGAGCTGTGTTCAACATACAGGGATAAGATCGCTGAGAGGTTATTGGTGCTGGTGGAGGAGGAGATGGTAAAAGAGGGGTTTGGTCCTCCACCAACACCCTATGCGTGGTTGGCCATGGGCAGCGATGGCAGGAGAGAACAAACCCTTTTCGCCGATCAAGATAACCTGTTGGTCTACAAATATGAAAAAGGAGGGGTACAGCAGCTCCTAGATCTAGAGGAAAGAACAAAGGGGAAACTGGTCAAGATAAATATGGGAGAATTCCCCACTGCTGTGGATAAATGGGATATACTAGATGGATATTACGAAATATTTTCACGAAAGATGGTGCAGCGGCTGGATGAGGTTGGGATCGAAAAGTGTAAGGGTGGGGTTATGCCCAGTAATGAGAAGTGGCGGGGGAGCCTCACGGACTGGAAGGAGAGGGTGAAGGGAAAAGTCAGATACGGCACGGGGATCCTCAACACCTTGGACCTCATCATCCTCATGGACTTAAGATATGTAGGGGGGGATAAGGGGTTGGCTGAAGAGCTGACCTCCTTTGTGAATGAACATGTCAGGGAAAACCCATCCCTTTTGGGCGAGATGATCCGCTCAGCCACCCTCATGCCTGTCTCCCTGGGGCTCTTTAAGCGTTTCGTCACAGAGCGCTCAGGGCAACACAAGGGGAAGCTAGACTTAAAGGTAGGAGGATGGGCACCTTTGGTCCTCATTGTGAGGATCCTGGCCAAGAAACACAACCTATCCTCCACCAATACCATGGAAAGGATAAAGGGACTAAGGGAGGCGAAAGTCTTCACAGCGAAGTTTGCTGCAGACCTGCAGGAAGCCTTTTACGTCTTGATAAAATTCCGCCTTTTACACCAGGCGGAGTTGATCCGTGAAGAGTTGAGGAACGATAATTATATAGATCCTTATCGGCTATCAGACGGGGAACAGGCAGAGCTCAAAGATGCTCTGAGGAGGGTGGAGGCGTTACAGCGCTGGGCTCATAATTTATTTTTTGCCGGAGGAACTATGGGATGAAAGTAAACCAGGTGATGAATAAAAAAGTGATCACCTGTCACCCCGATGAGAAAGTTTCGGCCATACTGAACAAGTTAAAGCTCTTCAATATAAGCGGCATGCCGGTGGTCTTAAAGGGACGACTGGTTGGGTTGATCTCCCGATCGGACATCCTCGGTTATTTGAGCATGGAGATGGAGGTAGCGGAGATAGATAAGAAGGAATTGCTGACAAAGTACAATACCCCCGCGAAAGAGATTATGATCAAGAAGGTGATCACCGTAGACCCCTCCTTTACCATAGAGGAGGCGGCAAGGGAAATGGTGGAGCATGATATAAATATGCTCCCAGTGGTCCAAGACGATCAAGTGGTGGGGATTTTGACCCGAGGGGACATTGTTAAGGCCCTGGCAGAGAGTATGTGAGGTGGCAGATGAAGATAGAGATTGGAGAGGTCGAATATGTGGCACGACTTGCGAGGTTGAAACTTACCGAAGGGGAAAAAGAAGTCTTCACGAAACAGTTGAATGCCATATTGGAATATATGGAAAAGCTCAATGAGCTGGACACCAGCGGAGTAGAGCCCACCTTTCATGTGGTTTCCCATCGCAACGCCTTTCGGGAGGATGAGGTGAAGGAGTCCTATCCCCAAGAGGTCTCCCTCGAGAACGCCCCGGAGGAGGCCAAGGGGTGTTTTAGGGTACCCAAGATCATCTAATCTAGTAATAAGATCTTTTGGGAGAGGGGAAATTGTACCGCCTTACCATTCATGAGCTTCATGACAGGCTGAAAAGAAAAGAGGTCTCCTCTCAAGAGGTCACGGAGGTCCTCTTGAAGAGGATCGCTGAAATTGATCCAAAAATAAAGGCCTATCTTACGGTGGCACAGCAGGAGGCGATCAGAGGTGCCCAGGAGGCCGATCGTATGATAGCCACAGGGAGGATTTCGCCGCTGACGGGCATTCCCTTGGCAATAAAGGACAACATGTGCACCCGAGGGATTAAGACCACCTGCGCCTCAAAAATATTGGAAAATTTCGTACCTCCGTTCGACGCCACCGTTGTCAACAGGATCAAGGCGGAGGGTGGGGTCATACTCGGGAAATTGAACATGGACGAGTTTGCCATGGGGTCCTCTACGGAGAACTCCCGCTTTACCATCACCCGCAACCCATGGAACCTGCAGGTCATCCCCGGAGGATCCAGCGGCGGCTCAGCTGCAGCTGTGGCCGCCGACGAGTGCATTGCTTCCTTAGGCTCCGACACCGGAGGCTCCATCCGCCAGCCCGCCGCATGTTGCGGGGTAGTAGGAATGAAACCGACTTACGGAAGGGTATCTCGCTATGGTCTGGTCGCCTTCGCCTCGTCCCTGGACCAAATAGGTCCTCTTACAAAAGATGTAGAGGATTGTGCTATTTTACTTAACGCTATTGCTGGTTATGACCCCCTCGATTCTACTTCGGCCGATACCCCTACCCCCGACTACAGGAGGGGTTTGGTAAAAGACGTCAAGGGATGGGTCTTGGGGGTTCCTAAGGAGTTCTTCGTGGAAGGGATGGACCCGGAGGTGGAAGAAAGGGTATGGGATGGTATCAGGGTTTTGCAGGAATTGGGGGCAGTGATCAAGGAGATATCCCTACCCCATACCGGTTATGCCATAGCCACTTACTACATAATCTGCACTGCTGAGGCTAGCTCCAACTTGGCCAGATATGATGGGGTGAAATACGGCTTCCGAGCCCAGGATCCCAGAGATCTCATGGAGATGTATTTAGAAACCCGCTCTCAGGGATTTGGCCCCGAGGTAAAAAGGAGGATCATGTTGGGCACTTACGCCCTCTCATCAGGATACTACGACGCCTACTATAAAAAGGCCTCTCAGGTAAGGACCCTCATCAAGGGGAACTTTGAGGAGGCCTTCAGGGAGTGTGATGTGATCATTACCCCTACCTCTCCCACCCCTGCTTTCCGCATAGGGGAGAAGGTACAAGATCCCCTCCAGATGTATCTCTCGGATATCTTCACCATCTCGGTGAATCTAGCCGGGGTACCGGCCATCTCTGTTCCCTGCGGTTTCAGCAGCGATGGACTCCCCATAGGAGTACAGATCATAGGAAGGCCCTTTGAGGAGGAGAGGATAATCCAAGTCGCCTATACCTTCGAGCAGAACACAGACCATCACAAAAGAAAGCCTCCTTTGCCTCCGCACTGAGAACACCTTCCTTAATTATTTTAATAGAACTAAGCTCAACCAAGGGAAATAGGTAATGATTGCCAAGGCAAATAGCAGGATTGCGATAAAAGGAAGTGAGGCCAGATAAAGCCTTAACACCGGTTTCTCGAAACGCATACTGGAGATAAAGAGGTTGATCCCCAAGGGGGGGATGGAGGCGCCGATCTCCAGATTGGTTAGGAAGATGATCCCGAGATGAACAGGGTGGATCCCATAGGCATGGGCGATAGGGACAACAAGGGGGACCACTACGGTTAGTGCAGAAAATATGCCCATGGTACAGCCCACGGCCAGCAGAAAGAAGTTCAGCACTATTAGAAAGGCAAAGGGACTTGTAATATGAGCCTTGAATAGGTCTAACATCCTCAACGGGATCTCTTCATCGATTAGATAGTTGGTCAAACCTAGGGCGGCACCAAGGATGATCAAGATACCTCCCACCAAGACCATGCTCTTACGCATGATTTGGGGTAACTGCCTCCATTTTATATCCCGGTATATGACCACTTCTGTTAGCAAAACATAGGCTACCGTAATGGCAGCGGCCTCACTGACGGCAAAATATCCACTGTAGATCCCACCCAATACAATAATGGGTAAAGGGAGCTCCCATATCGAACCCCTCAATGCCTTAAATACCTCCAACAGGCTAAAGCGGGTCCGGGGGACTTCGGCGATGATGGCTTTTTGAACGCTGAATCCGGAGAGCAAGAACACCAGTAAGAGACCTGGCAAGAGACCGGCTAGAAAGAGCTGGTCAATCCTCACCTTTGCCACAATGGCGTAGATGATCAGGGGAATACTCGGCGGGAAGAGCAGGCCCAGTGTTCCCGAAGTGGTCAACAACCCAAGGGAAAATTTCTCCGGATATCTCCCTCGCAGCATCGCGGGAAACAAAATTCCTCCCAATGCGATGATCGTGAGACCTGTGGCGCCGGTAAGGGCGGTGAAGATAGCGCAGGTAACCAGAGCGATAATCGAGAGCCCACCCGGCAACCATCCCAACACCGCATCGGAAAACCTAATCAATCTCTTGGGTGCTCCGCTCTCCGAGAGGAGGTATCCAGCAAAGGTGAAAAGTGGAATGGCCACTAGAACCGGGGTGGTGGCCATCCTGTACATCTCAATGATCATAGCTGAAGAATCGATCTGACTGGTAAACAACAAAAAGAGGGCCAAACCAGAAATAACGGCAAAGATGGGGGCCCCAAAGAGCATCATTAGGGTTGCCGCTGTGATGTTGGGATGTTCCCCGGTTGGGCTATCGATAATCGCTCTCGTTACCTGAGCCATATTCACCATCCTTACCATCGCCCAAGCTCTCACCATCATCCCACGTGGAGGACTTTTGTTTCCC
>QMLM01000055.1 GCA_003646745.1 Deltaproteobacteria bacterium
TAAAAATTCATGCATTACCTTTGATGAAGAAAGGGGCAGATTCTCCGTCAGCTTTTTCTCCAGTGATATTCGGGGATTGGGAACAGGATAAATTGGATAAATGGACTCTGAAAGGGTTGGGGGGAAGACAAGATGACGAAGATCCTTAAAACTTTTCGAAAAAGTCTTGTAGTTCTTTAATAAGGGCAATTTTCAAGTCCGCAGTGGTATCATCCTCGAACAAAAATTCCAAGATAAATGCCAGGTCGTAATCCACGGCAGAAGTTTCGTATTCCTGGATCGCAGTGACTTTGATGTCCTTCAGCCTTTTGTAATGGTTGCTTTTGAACAGTTCTGTTTTTCTCAAGATGAGATCGATAGCTTCTTTGGCATCGTTCGCATCCTCTAATATGATTTCAACACCTTCAAGATTTTTCATAGCTTTTATGATTTTGCCTCTTTTTACTTTAACTTTCATGTCCTCCTCACCTAGCCCTGGCCCACGGAGATACCATGCGACTAAATTGCGATCTTTCAAAAACGGAGAGATAAAGCAATTTTTATCAATATAGAGAATATGGTTTCGCCAGTCAAGTCTAAGCCAACTTTATGGGTGCATGGGTATAGACATAGGTACCACCTCAGGGGAGGAGAGGTAGAGGCTGGCCCTCTTAAAGGGAGAGGATTGTTGCTTAATATCGCTGAATAAGCTATCTTTAAGGTTACACTATTTACAGGAGGGAGGAGGTCATGCAAGAGATATCTTGGAATGAGGCGATTGAATTGGGTTCACCTTACCCTTACGCCCTAGCCACCACTCTTAGCAAAGACGGCAGAGCAAACATTATCGGCCTTGCTTGGTGGACCATCGTTTCCTGGGAGCCCAAAATGATTGTCATATCAGTGGGACATAAACGTTACTCTCACGAATGCCTGGAACATTGCGGAGAATTTGTCCTCTGTCTCCCCTCTGAGGAGCAAAAGGAGGGGGCTTGGTTATGTGGAACCAAGTCGGGCAGAGAAATAGACAAGTTCCAAGAGGCCGGTTTTCAACAGATCCCCGCCAAAGTGGTCGCTCCCCCTATCATTGAGGGGTCAACCGTGGCCTACGAATGCAAGGTGACAGATAAGGTGAACGCAGGTGATCATACCCTCTTTATCGGTGAAGTAGTGGCCATTCACGGGACGCCGGAGAGGGCAAGGCACCTTTACTCCGTTCACTATCGGAGGTTGGTCAGCATTGACTTTAAGGGCAATTGTAATTTTGGGCTTTGACCTACATTCATTAATGGGGGAAGGCATGCTTCATATGGAGATACCGGGAAGAGGGGAGTATGATATAGAGTTTCTGGTTTTGGACATGAACGGGACGATCGCCACAGACGGAAGGATCTCCGCTAAGGTTAAGGACAAAATCAACCTTCTGGCCAAGAGGCTGAGGGTATATATACTTACTGCCGATACTCGTGGAGATGCCTTAGAGAGATTGGGGCGCACCAGGGCGGAGCTGGTGAGACTTGATAAAGGGGAAGAAGCCCCTCAAAAGGAGAAGTTTGTGAAAGAGATAGGGGCCCATAGGACCATCGCCGTGGGCAATGGCTATAACGATCACCTGATGGTAAAGGAAGCAGCATTGGGTATAGCGGTTATCGGTAGAGAGGGAGCGGCAAAAGAAACCCTCTTCAATGCCGATGTGGTTGTAAGTGATGTCTTGGATGCCCTTGACCTCATCTTAAAACCCCTTCGACATCGGGCAACCCTGAGAAAATAAAGGAGGAAGTTTGATTTTGTCCCTTTATATGTTAAAATGAAAAATAATTCTAGGTGGTATAACAAATGCATTTTTTTCAGCACAAGGAAGGTCGTCTTTACTGCGAAGAGGTTCCTGTAGAGGATATAGCATACCAAGTTGGCACCCCTTTTTATCTTTACAGCTACCGGACCTTGGTTCGCCACTTTCGGGCCTTTGATGGGGCCTTCAGTAAATTCCCCCATCTTATTTGTTACTCGGCCAAGGCCAATTCCAACTTGGCCGTGCTCAAGACATTTATCAACTTGGGAGGTGGAGTAGATGTAGTTTCCGGTGGAGAGCTCTTCCGAGCGCTGCGAGCAGGAGCTGATCCATCTAAAATTGTTTACTCAGGGGTGGGAAAGCGGGAAGATGAGATCAACTATGCCCTCCAAGAGGGGATCTTAATGTTCAATGTAGAGTCCTATCAGGAATTCCATCTCATCAACGGCATTGCATCTAAATTGGATACTAAGGCCCCGATCTCCTTGCGAATCAATCCAGATATCGACCCCCATACCCACCCCTATGTTGCTACCGGCATAAGGCAGGCTAAATTTGGGATCTATATGGATCAGGCCTTGGAGTGGTACAGAGAGGCCAAACAATTGCCTCACTTGACAATAAAGGGGATTAGCTGTCACATAGGCTCTCAGCTTACTGAGGTAGGCCCTTTTGTGGAGGCCTTAAGGCGGGTGAAGGAACTGGCCCTGAAGCTAGCTCAGGAGGGAATAGAGATAGAGTACATAGATCTTGGAGGGGGGTTGGGGATCACCTATCACCAAGAAGAACCTCCTCATCCGCGGGAATATGCCCAGGCGATCATCGCGGAAGGAAGGGATTTGCCTTGCACCTATATCTTTGAACCCGGCAGGGTGATAGTGGGCAATGCCGGCATTCTGGTTACGCGTGTCCTCTATACCAAAGAGGGGGAGAAGAACTTCGTCGTCGTTGATGCGGCTATGAACGACCTCGTACGGCCTACCTTATATGGAGCGTATCAACAGATTGTCTCAGTCAGGGAGAAGGAAGGGGATGAGATGGTGGCCGATATGGTGGGGCCTATATGCGAATCTGGCGACTTTCTGGCTCGGGACAGGTTGATGCCCCGTTTCGAACCGGGGGATCTAGTGGCGGTGATGAGCGCTGGGGCTTATGGGTTTTCCATGTCCTCCAATTACAACTCCCGCCCCAGGGTTGCTGAGGTCTTAGTAAAGGATGGAGATTTTTATCTAATCAGGCAGCGGGAGTCCTATGAAGATCTAATTCGGGGAGAGAGGATTCCCACCTTTTTAGAAGGGTGATGATGGGACGAATTGAGTTTTATAAGATGACCGGCGGGGGGAATGATTTTATTCTTTTTGACAACCGTGAAGGGAAGATCGATGTGGATGCTCTGCGTCCTCTCATCCCCCAGATATGCCGTCGGAAGTTCTCCGTTGGGGCAGATGGCCTAATCCTTATAGAGGATTCAGAACGGGCTGATTTTCGCTGGCAATTTTTCAATGCCGATGGGAGCCAAGCGGAGATGTGCGGAAATGGGGCGAGGTGTGCCGCTAGGTTAGCTCACCTGTTGGGGATGGCCCCCCCTGAGCTCACCCTTGAGACCTCTGTGGGGATAATCCGGGCCTGGGTGAAGGGAAAAGAGGTAAAGTTGTCCCTGCCACCACCTTCCGATATCAAACTGGGTATTTCCCTGAAGGTAGGGCAGGATGTCTTCTCTGTAGATTTCATAAACACAGGGGTACCCCATACGGTGGTCTTTGCCCAGGATCTTCAGAAGGTCGATGTAGTAGGTCTGGGGCAAAGGATCCGCCACCATCAGGCCTTTCAGCCTGCGGGGACCAATGTGGATTTTATCGAGTTAGATGGTGGCGAAATAAGGATACGTACTTATGAGCGGGGGGTAGAGGATGAGACTTTGGCCTGTGGCACAGGGGCCGTAGCTGCAGCTATCATCGCCCACCTAAGAGGGAAGGTTGCCTCACCTACCAGGGTCATTCCTCGCAGCGCAGAGGCACTAACCATTTACTACGAGGCAGCAGAGGAGATCAGGGAGGTCTACCTAGAGGGGGAAGTTAAGATAGTATACCAAGGTTGGATTTGGGAGGAAGGTATATATTGAGAGTTATAGATACCATTTTAGATGCCGTAGGGAATACCCCTATGGTGAGATTGAAAAAAATAACACGACATAATGTCTTCGTCAAAGCGGAGTATCTCAACCCCGGTGGCAGCATCAAGGATCGGGTGGCCAAATACCTCATTGAGGAGGCGGAGAAGCAGGGGAAGCTAAAAAAAGGTTCCATCATCATGGAGCCGTCCTCGGGAAATACGGGTATTGGGATAACGTTGGTGGGGGTACAGAAGGGATATCGGGTGATCATTGTCATGCCAGAGAACATGAGCGAAGAGCGCAAGAAGATCATCCAGGCCTTCGGGGGGGAGCTGATCCTGACCCCTGCAGAAGCAGGGATCCAGGGGGCAGTGGAAAAGGCCATGGAGCTTGCCGCCAAAAATCCAGAAATTTACGTGCCCCAACAGTTTGAAAATCCCAAAAACCCGGAAATCCATTACTTAAGCACCGGACCGGAGATTTGGGATCAGATGGAGGGTAAGATAGATTTCTTTGTGGCCGGGGTAGGAAGCGGGGGTACCTTGGGAGGCGTAGGTAAATTTCTCAAGGAGATGAACCGCCAGATCAAAATTATCGCTGTTGAGCCACAAAATAGTTCTGCCCTGCTCGGCCATGAACCGGGGCTACACCAGATTCAAGGCATTGGCGATGGTTTCATCCCCCCTGTCCTGGATACCTCCCTTATCGATGGCGTGATCACGGTGACTGATGAGGATGCCATTGAGACCACACGTCGGTTGGCCAGGGAGGAAGGGTTACTGGTGGGCACCTCATCAGGGGCCAATGTTTGGGCCGCGATGAGGCTTGCTGAAAGGGGAGGGGGGAATATTGTTACCGTCCTGCCGGACAGGGCGGAGAGATACTTCAGTACCAGCCTTATCTAAGAACAAATAGTTTCATAAAAACAAAAGTGTAAAGAGGAGGGAGATTGGGTGTAGAGGTGATTAATGCCATCATTGTGGGCGCAGGCGGGCGCATGGGGCGTATGGTCGTAAGGGCCATTCAAGACGCCGAGGGTATAGCTTGTCGAGGGGCGGTGGAGGCCACTGGACATCCTTCTCTGGGACGGGACGTGGGGGTGGTGGCCGGTTTAGGTGAGCTCGGGGTGAGGGTGGAGGATGATCTGGCGGCGGTAATCCCAAGGGGTGATGTCATCATAGATTTTACCTCTGCTGAGGCCTCTGTGAGGAACATGGAGGTTGCTGCCCAGCACCACAAGTCCATGGTGGTGGGCAGTACAGGTTTCTCCCCTGAACAAATGGAAGCGGTCCGAAAGCTAGCTAAAGAGATACCCTGTGTGCTTTCTCCCAATATGAGCACAGGGGTAAATTTGATGTTTAAGGTCGTGGAGGAGATTGCTCGTATTCTGGGACATGACTACGACATCGAGATTATTGAGGCTCACCACCGTCTGAAAAAGGATGCCCCCAGTGGTACTGCACTGCGCCTGGGGGAGGTGATCGCCCGGGCTCTGGGCAGAAACTGGGAAGAGGTGGGGGTTTATGCCAGAAAGGGGGTTATCGGCGAGCGCACCAAAGAGGAGATAGGGATTCAGTCGATAAGGGCAGGAGATATCGTGGGGGAACATACAGTGATCTTTGGTGGAATCGGGGAGAGGATAGAGGTGACCCACCGTGCCCATACTAGGGATGCCTTCGCCAGGGGGGCGATCCGAGCGGCTAAGTGGGTGATATGCCAGAAACCGGGTCTCTACGATATGGCTGATGTCTTGGGACTCAAGGGTTCGGTAGTTGATAAACTATAACTACGTCACCTCCCCTTCCACCCTGATCAAGGTGGTTCTGGCGCGGATGACATCGAGCCTGTTTATTTCGTGAAGGGCGCGGCGAATATTTCTTTCGGTGGCCTCGTGGGTCATCATGACGATGGGAACCGCTCCTTTTACCCTTCTGCCCTTTTGTATCACTGAAGCGATGCTGATCTCATGCTCTCCCAGGATGCCAGAGATTTTTGACAGGACCCCAGGGCGGTCGACAGCAGTAAATCTGAGATAATATGGGGTCACTACCTCCTCCATATCCTTAACCACCCCCTGGTGAGATGACCAGAAGGGGGTGATGAGTGGTCCTTGTCTGTTGAGGCCCTTGATTATGTCCCGACAGAGATCCACTAGGTCACTTACCACTGCGCTGCCCGTGGGCAACCCCCCTGCCCCCTGCCCGTAAAACATAGTTGGCCCTACGGCATCCCCGAAGATATAGATGGCGTTGTAGACACCTTCCACCGTGGAAAGGAGGTGATCTGCTGGGAGCATGGTAGGGTGGACCCTCAACTCAACTCTTCCCCCATCCCACTTCCCTATTGCCAGGAGTTTCACCCGGTAGCCGAATTCCCGGCTAAATTGGATGTCTAGGGGAGTGATGTGAGAAATCCCCTCCACAAAGATATCTTGGAAATCCACCTTGATGCCAAAGGCCAGGGAGGCCAAAATTGAGAGTTTATGGGCGGCATCTATTCCCTCCACATCGAGGGTGGGGTCAGCCTCGGCATAGCCTAATCGTTGCGCCTCCTTTAAAGTCTCACGAAAACCCTTTCCTTCCTGGGTCATCCTGGTCAGGATATAATTGGAGGTGCCATTGAGGATGCCAAAAAGGGAGATAATTTTATTGGCCACTAGCCCCTCTCGAATGGAGCGTATGATGGGGATACCCCCTCCTACACTGGCCTCAAAGCCGATCCTCACCCCATATTTCTGGGCGGCGGTGAAGATCTCTTCCCTGTGGAGGGCCAGCAGGGCCTTGTTGGCGGTGACTACGTGTTTACCACTCTCCATGGCCTTCAGGATAAAGGTGCGTGCCGGCTCTATTCCCCCTATCAACTCCAGGACAATGGATATCTCCGGATTAGCGATCACCTCCTGGACGTCTGAGGTTAATATCTCCGTTGGGACCTGTACCCCTCGATCTCTCTTCAGGTCTATGTCAGCGATCTTATACAGGTAGATCCTCCCCCCCAGGCGTTGCTCTATCACAGAGGCATTCTCCTGAAGTATTTTCACCACTCCTGTGCCCACGGTGCCAAAACCGATGAGGCCTACCTTGATCTCCTTCATCCCTTCAGCGCCCTCCTTATCCCCCGGATAGCTTGTCTTATGCGATGTTCGTTCTCCACTAGGGCGAAACGCACATATCCCTCTCCGCATTCGCCAAAGCCTATGCCTGGAGAAACAGCTACCTTGGCCTCTCTCAGGAGGAACTTGGAGAACTCCAGAGAGCCCATCTTTCTGAAGGTCTGGGGGATTTCGGCCCAGACAAACATGGTGGCCTTGGGTTTATTGACCTGCCATCCCACCCTGTTCAACCCCTCTACCAAGATATCCCTGCGCGATCTGTAGGTATCGGCGATCTGCCGCACGCAATCTTGCTCGGAGTTGAGGGCGATGATGGCTGCGATTTGGATGGGTTGAAACATTCCGTAGTCGAAATAGCTCTTGAGTCTGGCCAAGGCGTTTATCATCTTACTGTTACCAACGGCAAATCCCACCCGCCAGCCCGGCATGCTATAGCTCTTGGACAGGGTATAGAACTCCACCGCTAGATCCTTTGCCCCAGGGATCTGGAGGATGCTGGGGGCGCGGTAACCGTCGAAGACCAGATCAGCGTAGGCCAGGTCATGGATCACTAAGAGATGATGTTCCCCGGCAAATTGGACCACCTTCTCGAAGAAAGGGCGGTCTACCACCATGGTGGTAGGGTTATGGGGGAAATTGATGATCAACATCTTGGGCTTAGGCCAGGTAAGCCTAGCGGCGGCCTGTAGACGCTCGAAGAAGTCCTCATCGTCGGTCAGGGGGATGCTGCGCAAGTCCCCTCCGGCAATGACCACACAATAGCTGTGGATGGGGTAAGTGGGATTGGGGACGAAGACTACGTCTCCAGGCCCCAGAGTGGCCAGGGCGAGGTGGGCGATGCCATCTTTGGAACCGAGGGTGGCGATGGCCTCGGTGTCAGGATCGAGGTCTACATCGTAGTTGCGCCGGTACCAATCGGTGATAGCCAGTCGTAGCTTATAGATCCCCCTTGAGGCCGAATACCTATGGTTGCGTGGGTTGCGGGCTGCCTCCACTAGCTTATCCACAATATGTTCAGGGGTGGGGATATCAGGGTTTCCCATTCCGAGGTCGATGATGTCCTCTCCCCTCCTGCGCGCGGCGATCTTCAATTCATCCACTTGGGCAAAGACATAAGGCGGTAACCTCTGTATTCTATGAAACTCCTCCATCTCTTTCTCCGATTGACAAGTTCTGTTGTTTCTTATTAGATTAATTAGGCCCTTGATCACAAGAACTAACACAAAGCAATCGATGGGGTCAAGGAGGAAGTATGTTGGAGACAAGGATCTATTATGGCGATACCGATGCTGGAGGAGTGGTATATTATGCCAATTATCTAAACTACTTCGAGAGATCATGGTTTGAGTATCTGGCGGGCAGGGGACTTTCCCTGGCGGACTATGAAAAAGAAGGGATTTACTTCATCGTGAAGAGGGTGGAGGTAGATTTTCACTCCTCGGCCAGGTATGGGGAGGTTATACAAGTACACACAGAGATATCAGAGGTGACCAAGGCCTCCTTTACCTTTTTCCACCGGGTAATCTTAAAGGATACGGGTAGGGTTATCGCCGAGGGGAGGAACCAGATGGTCTGTATCACTGACGAGGGGAAACCGAGGAGGCTCCCCCCAGAATTTCTCCCGAGATTGAGGTGAGAGCAAACCCCTTTATGAGGGTTTTCCTTGCACCCCGTCTCTGGGAAATACGGGATATGATAGTGATAATAAAAGGCTCCTGAATACAGTATCCTGAGAAACAATGAAAA
>QMLM01000056.1 GCA_003646745.1 Deltaproteobacteria bacterium
GAGATCGAGGTGGGCAAACACGGGATCTTCATCGAGAGGGGTTTCTATTCAGGACTTTTGCTTCCACAAGTAGCCACTGAGTATGGTTGGGACAGGGAGACCTTTTTGGAGCAAACCTGCATCAAGGCAGGACTTCCCCCCCATGCCTGGAAGGACAAGGAGACCAAGATCTATATCTTCTCAGCAGATATATTTTAAGAAAGGCATTAGGAGGATATAGCCGATAGTGAAGATGAAGAAGATAACGTATTATCTTCTGATGTTGAACCTATTTTTGGGGATGACAATCTCAGCATCCACGTCATATGCCTCTGAGTTGAGGTTGGCCAGCAGGATCGATGAGTGCGTTGAGGTCCTCGAGGAAATGATGAGCATACCCGAGAGGAGCATCCCTGCCAAACTTTTGCGTAATTGTAAGGCTATTGCTATTTTTCCCTCCGTGGTTAAGGCTGGATTTGTCATAGGAGGTAGAGGGGGCAAAGGGGTAGTAGTAGCACGCAATGAGGACACGGGTGAGTGGGGTGCCCCTTCCTTTTACATCATCAGTGGGGGAAGTATCGGGTTCCAAATAGGGGTCCAGGTGATAGATTTGGTCCTGATTATTCCCCAAAGGAGGGTTTTGAGGAGTTTGGTGCAGGACAGGTTTACCTTAGGAGCCGATGCTGCTGTTGCTGCTGGTCCTGTGGGAAGAGATGCCGAATTTAGCACAGATATCTTGTTGAAGGGGACGGTGTTAACCTACTCTAGAGCAAAGGGGCTTTTTGTTGGGGTTGCCCTAAAGGGGAGTATTCTTGAACCGGACTATGAGGCGAATAAATCCTTTTATGGCCGCCATATCACACCTGAGAGGATTTTGCTAAGCGGCGAGATAAAACCCCCTGCCTCGGCCACTAAGCTCATAAGAACGTTAAAGAGATATTCTCGTTGAGAACAACAACTTTTTGAGAGTGGCCTTCAAACCTTGGAGAGAAGATGGACTTTGAGGAGAGAAAAAAGGGATTTTTTGACAAAAGACTAGAGACCCTCCCCCCACAGGAGAGGGACAATTATTTATCTAAAAAATTGGCTAAATTTGTTAAATATACTTATCAAAACTCCAGGGCCTTCAGGGAGAGACTCAATGAAGTGGGGGTATCTCCAGATGATATCCGTGGTCTGGAGGATCTGGAGAAGATCCCTTTGGCACGTAAGGAAGATCTGGCGACAAGGCAGAAGGGAGAAATCCCCTTTGGGGGCTTTGAAACGGAGCCACCCAACAAGGCGCGTCGTATCTATGTCAACCCAGGCTTGATCTTTCAACCTGGAGAGGGAGAATATGAGATACGAAATTGGGCAGAGGCCCTTTTTGCCTGTGGTATGCGACAGGGAGACATTGTGCAGAACACCTTTAACTATCACCTTTGGCCTTTTGCCCTTACGTTAGATGAATCGTTGGGGAAATTGGAGATTACCGTGATACCCACAGGGGTAGGCAACACAATGATGCAAATCAATATCATGCAGACCCTAAAGGTAAATGGATTCATGGGGACTCCCAGCTTCTTGATGACTCTAGCTGAGAGGGCGGAGGCCATGGGGGTGGATTTAAAGAAAGATCTCAATCTGGAAGTCGGGTTTGTCTCCGCTGAGATGCTTCCTGAGGGGCTTCGCCAGCGATTGGAGGAGAAATTTGGGATGATCGTGCGACAGGGATATGGTACCGTCTTTACTGGGTGTCTGGGATATGAATGTTATTATAAAAACGGGCTCCATCTCCCCCAAAACATTATTGTAGAGATCGTTGATCCTCATACCGGCAAAAGGGTTTCACCAGGGACCACTGGGGAGGTTGTAGCCACCAACTTCAACCCTTCCTTCCCGATGATAAGGTATGCTACAGGGGATCTCTCAATTTTGGTAGAGGAAAGATGTCCCTGTGGACGTACCTCCTCCCGGCTTAAAAAGATCTTGGGGCGTATTGACCAAGCCACTAAGGTAAAGGGTACCTTCATCCATCCCTGGCAGACCGATGAGGTAGCGGCTCAATTCCCCGAGATCTTCAAATACCAGGTGATTATCACCCGCAAGGACCACACCGATGTGATGACCTTTGTGGCTGAGGTAAAGGACGAGGCCGTGGATAAAGTCTTGTTAAGGGGGCGGTTGGAGAAGGTTATCAAGGAGACCTTGACGATAAAAGGCGAGGTAGAGGTTGTGCCGCCGGGAACCATTCCTGATTGGCACCAAAAGATCGTAGATCGCCGTCGCTGGGAGTAGAGACAGGGCGCTGCTACGATGGAAAAGATAAAGATCGGTGGACTGATGCAGAGTGAAGGGCGGGCCTTGCTGAGGGTTTTATCTGTCCCCGATCGGCCAGGGGTGGCGGGAACTTTGTTGAGCATCCTTGGGCAAAATGGTATCAATATTGAGTTCTTAGTGGAAGGTTCTGATTTAGAGGGCTACGGGAATTTCGCCATCTGTATCGATCAGAAAGATCTTGGTACTGCCCTAGGCATCTTGGAATCGGTGAAGAATAATATAGATGCCAGGGGTATATCATATGTGCCAGATGTGGCCATATTAAGCGTCTTCGGCCCTCACTTGAGGGAAAAACCCCGGGTCCCTGGAGCGATGTTTAACGCCCTAGCTAGCAATGGGATAAACATCATCGCCATCAGTACCTCTATTTCCAGTGTCTCTTGTGTCATTGAATCGGTTCACGTGGATGCCGCCATCCAGGCCTTGCAAAATGCCTTTGAGATTCCATTTTTTGAGGTGAAAAAACGGCCTCGCGATTACTGACTTTATGGCCATTAAAAGTCTATCTTCCCTTTTTCCTCACCCAGATCCTTCAGATGGCAGACATCGTTAAGCAATGATACTGTCCACCTTCGGTTCCGATAAAGAAAGCAATTTATAGCCGCCGTATCCTGCCCGATGTTCCAAAAGTGAGAGTTGTCCAAGCCCAACAGGGCACATATCAACACCTTCAGGACCACCCGATGAGTGACCAGGACCACCACCCCCTGGGGATGGCGGGTGATTATACCCTCTATGGCCTGCATTGCCCTTGAGCGTACCTGATCCAATCCCTCTCCCCCAGGGAAGATTACACGATGAGGTTCCTGCTGCCACCTTCGGTATAGATCAGGATATCTCTCTTTTACCTCCTTGTGATGCATGCCCTCCCATTGGCCAAAGTGCAGGTCGTTGAGGCCGACTAATACTTGTACTTCTAACTTGTGGAAGCGAGCTATAGCCTCTGCCGTCTCCTTGGCCCGGGAGAGGGGGCTGGAGTAGATGGCCACGATTTCTTCCTCCTTCAATCTCTCTCCCACCAATTGGGCCTCTAGTTTGCCCACCTCATCCAGGGGGACGTCTTTGGTTCCCCGAAATATTTGCTCCTTGTTCCAGATGGTGCGGCCATGGCGCACCAAAAAGACCTTGGTCATGGTTCCGTCAGCCACCGGCTTATTTTTACCTTTTTCAAGGCTTCCAGCACCCCTTCTGCAGGGATTATTCCTTCCTGGGTTACCACCCCGGTGATGAGGCGAAGGGGGGTGAGGTCGAAATAGAAGTTCTCCACAGCTACGTTGGGGATGTTCTCCTGAGTTACCTCCCTGGGGTCCTTCTTTTCTATCCTTAAGGCCTGGTAGAAAGACCAAGGGAGGAACTTCTCCTTGCCGGTCAAGACATAGAGGGGTATATTGTTATCTTTGGCGACCAGGGCAATTCCATAGGTCCCAATTTTATTTACAACCCCATCCGGGGTGACAGAGTCGGCTCCCACCATCACCAAATTGCATTCATTAACCCTGGAGATAGCAGCGAAGTCCACCATCAACTTCACCTTGATCCCCCTTTTCGCCAACTCCTTGGCCGTCTTTAAGCCTTCATAAAGGGGTCGTCCCTCCGGGCAGATCACCTCCGCCCCTCTGGCGTTCCCCAACACCCTCAACACTGTGGAGCTGTAGGAGTGGGTCAATATGGTCTTTTTCCCTTCCAACAGGGGTAGGGCATAATCCCTTATCTTCTCCGTCCCCTCAGCTAGAGCGTCCAGAAATTCCTCGATAGTCTTTATCCCTTCACGTTTTATCTTAAGGGGATCCTCCAAGGCCTCTATGGTCAGAAAGAGGCTATTTACCAGGTTTAGCATTGGGGCCATGGCAGGCTGGGCATCTACCAGTGCCTTGCCCAGAAGCTTAATTCCCTCCTGTAGGTCCCCTTTCGTTTCCCTCTTCAGATACCACAGTAGTAACCTTGCCCCTCTTTCCGCCAGTTGGGTAGCACCAGATAGGTTATCACTCCTGATCTCCCGCAGGACTCCTTCCACAGACGAAGGCCACTTCATCTGCTCACTATTTCCCCGCGTGTGAATACCGCCTCTAGGGTATAGCCCTCCTCAGCCAGCCTCTCCTTTCCCCCTTCTTCCCTGTCCACTAAGGCCAAGACTTGGACGACTTGCAGGCCATGTTCTTCGGCGACCTTGATGGCCTTCAAGAGGGAGCCCCCGGTGGTGACCACATCCTCTACAATGGCGACCTTAGTCCCCTTTGCTAGGGCTTTATTCCCCTCGATCCAAAGCCCTTTACCGTGTCCCTTAGGTTCCTTCCTGATAATAAAGGCGGCTATGGGGTAACCTTCCATAAAGCTGGTCAAGGCCACGGCGGTCACGATGGGGTCTGCCCCCAAGGTAGGTCCACCTACGGCCTCGGCCCTCCCCCTGATCATCTCAAACAGGACCTTCCCCACCAAATATGCCCCTTCTGGGTCGAGGGTGGTCTGTTTGCCGTCTATGTAAAAGGTGCTCTTGCGACCAGAGGTAAGGGTAACCTCTCTTTCCTCATAGGATTTTTCCCTTAAGATCTCCAGGAGGCGTTCTCTTTCCCCCATTTTACACCTCCTTAATGAAGAAATCGAGTTGTACTTTTTCTTGGGGAGGGCTTACAGGATATTGGCCTGTAAAACAGGCATAACAGAATTGCTCCTGCCGCGGGGCCACGCACCTTTTTAACCCCTCCAGACTGAGATACCCGAGGGAGTGGACCCGGATGAATCTTCTGATCTCCTCTACTGAGTGGGAGGAGGCGATCAGTTCCTCCTTGGTAGGGGTATCGATGCCGTAAAAACAGGAACTGGTGATTGGCGGGGAGCTGATCCTCACATGTATTTCCTTAGCCCCAGAGTTGCGGATCATGCGCATATTCTTCCTTACCGTGGTTCCCCTTACGATAGAGTCATCCAAGACCACGACCCTCTTGTCCTTGATGGCCTCCCTTACAGAGTTGAGCTTTATCTTTACACCGAAGTGCCTGATGGACTCTTTTGGTTCGATGAAGGTCCTGCCCACGTAGTGGTTTCTGATGATCCCCAACTCCAGTGGGATCCCTGATCGGTGCGAGAAACCTATGGCTGCAGGGAAGCCAGAGTCAGGGGTGGGAATCACCACATCGGCCTCTACGGGGTGTTCTTTGGCCAGTTGTACCCCCAGTTGCTTGCGTACCTGATAGACGTTATGTCCAAATATGTAACTGTCCGGGCGGGCAAAATAGATGAACTCGAAGATACAAAACTTTGGTTCCACCCTCGGGAAGGGGTGAAAGGATTGTATGCCGTCCTCATTTATCCTCAGGACTTCCCCAGGCTCTACTTCCCTGATGAACTCAGCCCCAATGAGGTCAAAGGCGCATGTCTCCGACCCTACCACATAGCCCTTTTTGAGTTTGCCGAGCACCAGAGGTCGGAAACCATAAGGATCTCGGGCGGCGATAAGCTCCTTTTCGTTGAGGAAGAGGAGGGAATAGGCACCTTTTATCTCCTTCAAAGCAGCGATGACACGCTCCACAGTATTGCCGGGATAGGCATGGGCGAAGAGGTGGACGATTACCTCTGTGTCCATCGTAGATTGAAAAATTGCCCCTTCCCTCTCCAATTCTTCGCGCAGGGTTTGGGCGTTGGTTAGATTTCCGTTGTGGGCAATGGCTATCCCTCCTTTGGAGTAATCGAACACGAAGGGCTGGGCGTTTTTTAGATGACTTCCTCCAGCGGTGGAATAGCGAACATGTCCGATGGCGCTGCGGCCAGGAAGCCTTTTGAGGACCTCTTTATCAAAGATTTCCGAAACCAACCCCATCTCCTTATGGGCATATAGCCCCCTCCCCTCAGAGGAGACGATCCCCGCGCTCTCTTGCCCCCGATGTTGGAGGGCATACAACCCTAAGTAAGTAAGGTTCGCCGCCTCAGGATGTCCAAATACTCCGAAAATTCCACATTCCTCTTTCCAAAAGGTGCCCATTACAACCCCATTATACCCCAAAAACCAAAATATCTTTTATCAAAGTGGAAGGGAAAAGTCCAAAGGAAAAAGCGGTCTGCTTGAACAATCCACATAAATGGGAAAATCAACAATATTTGTTTAAAAGGTGTGGAAAATCGTTGGGGAAAAGTGCCTAACCTCCTTATATCAAAAGGCAAATAAAATGATGCCCATTGTATAGGCACAATAAAAACCCCAATAAAAACAAATAGTTATATAAATTTAGGACTATATTAACCAAGGTTTGGAGAAATAATTCTACCTCTGTTCCAGTTATAAACAATTTTTCAACATCTTTGTCTGGCAAGCCTTTCTGCCTACCTTGATCTAAAATAAGACAACCTCCCCTCAGTTCCCTTCTAAAAGGGAATCCGGGGGGATTTATTAAGCTAAGATCTTCTTGCTGCAATTTATCATCTTTTTGAGGACATTTTCGAGTATTTGTGCTAAAATTGGCTTAAAAAAGGAGGGATATGATGGGGACTTTTAAGATAGCTACCTACAATGTGAACTCCATAAGATCCCGCCTTCACATAATAATACCCTGGCTTCAAGAAAATCGTCCTGCGGTCCTCTGCATGCAGGAGACTAAGGTGGAGGATGAAAAATTTCCCGTCAAGGAGTTTGGAGAAATAGGTTACCATGTGATCTTCAAGGGGCAGAAGAGATACAATGGAGTGGCAGTAGCCTCCCAACACAAGCCCCAGGAGGTTTCCTTTGGTCTCGATGATGGAGGGCCGGCAGACGAAGACCGTCTGATAAAGGGGGTTTTCTCAGGGGTAGCTGTGCTCAACACCTATGTCCCCCAAGGATATGACAGGCAAAGCCCCCAATTTGAGTATAAGCTTCAGTGGTTCAAACGCCTGAGGGACTTTATCGCGAGACACTACCGTCCCGCTGAACCCCTTGTTTGGTGTGGCGACCTCAATGTGGCTCCTGAGGAGATAGATGTGCACAACCCCAAAAGGCTCCTAGGACATGTCTGTTTTACCCCGGAGGTGTGGGAGGCTTTCGCCTTGGTAAAGTCGTGGGGATTTGTGGACATGTTCAGGAAACACCACCCCGGCGAACCCGGTCAATATACCTTTTACGACTACAGAGTCCCCAAAGCGGTGGAGAGGGGGCTGGGTTGGAGGGTGGATCATATTTTGGCCACCCCAGCCTTGGCAGATAGATCCAAAAGTTGTTATATAGACATGGGGCCAAGGCTTGCCGAAAAACCATCCGATCATACCATCTTGGTGGCTGAGTTCGAGATTTAAAACCTCTGACAACAATATCCCATCTATCCTCTAGGCCTCTGAAAAGACGGATTGGTGCGAGTCTTTTATAAACTTAGAGCTCCTTGCCCGGATTGGGGATGCAAAGTTGGTGACAAAAAGTGTCTCAGCAATAAATACAATTGTAAAAACAATTCATTATTGGTGACAAAAAACGTCACCATCATGAGTGGAGTTAATGGTAATTTTATATTATAATCTTATAACTTGCTGGTTTTTAAGAGGTTATTTTGGCGTAGGGGAAAAACTCATATTTGGCATAAAAAATGCTGAGAGGGAGAGGTTCTGTTTTATTTTGTTGGGATCCTTAACTCTTTATGGGAGGTGGGGGTTTAGCAGCGAACACTGGGAGGCGAAAGATTAACAATGACGTTTGTTTTAATTGTGCTGATAACTTCTATTCTGCTTCAATTTGCAGCCGCGGTTTTGGCCTTGAGGTTGATCCGGATTACCGGAAGGTTCAAAACGTGGGTGTTGATTGCAATGGCCCTTTTTCTTATAGCGATCCAGCGATCTGTTATTTTGTTCCGGCTTATCTTTGGGGACTTATCTCGAGTGCCTGATCTATCGGCCGAGCTAGTAGCACTTGCTACATCTGCCCTTATGGTGGCCGGAGTAGCTTGGATTGCTCCGCTTTTTCTCTCCATCAAACGCTCGGAGGAGACGCTTCGGGAATCGGAGGGAAAGTATCGTTCTTTGGTGGAGTCTACCGAAGATTCTGTGTACCTAGTAGATAGGCAGCGGCGATATCTTTTTATAAATGAGAAGTGTCTATCAAGACTTCGCTTGCCAATGGAAAAGGTCGTAGGCAGGGCCTACGGTGAGTTTCATTCCCCGGAAGATGAGAAGGAGTTTGCCGAAAAGGTTGAGGAGGTATTCGAAACCGGCAACTCCCTCCAGTATGAGCACAGAAGCCGCAGAGACGGGAGATATTTCCTCAGGACACTGAGTCCTGTCAAAGAGCCCGATGGGAGGACGACGGCTGTAACTGTGATTTCAAAGGACATCACCGAGCGCAAGCGACAGGAAGAGCAACTCGCCTATATGGCCACTCACGACACGCTGACCGGTCTTCCCAATCGGATGCTGTTCAACGACCGCCTCAACCTGGAGCTGGCTCACGCC